>JAPYSD010000256.1 GCA_029936705.1 Croceicoccus sp.
GCTTTGGCATCGCCATGCAAATAGGGGCGGCGCCCGCCAATTGCGAGCGCCGCCCCAAACAGGACAATTTTATGGCGCCAGCGCTCAGCTTTCCAGCTGGCGCAGCAGGCTGCGGACGTCGCCGTCCATATCGGCATCGCGCGTGCGCAAATCCTCGATCAGGCGGACCGCGTGGATCACGGTCGAATGGTCGCGCCCGCCGAACTTGCGCCCGATCTCGGGGTAGGAGCGCGGGGTCAGCACCTTGGCGAGATACATCGCCACCTGCCGCGGGCGCACCACGGCGCGGGCGCGGCGCTTGGATGCCATCTCGCTGCGATCGAGGCGATAGAACTGGCAGACCGTGCGCTGGATCTCGTCGATGGTGATGCGGCGGCGATTGGCCGACAGGATATCGGTCAGCTGCTCCTCGGCAAGGTTGAGCGACACCGGCTGTCCGGTCAGCTGCGCATAGGCGATCAGCTTGTTGAGGCCGCCCACCAGCTCGCGCACGTTGCGGCTGATGGTGCGGGCCAGGAACTCGATCACGTCGTCGGGCACGTCATTGCTGGTAAAGCGCGTCAGGCGGTGTTCCAGGATCTTGCGGCGCAGATCGATGTCAGCGGCCTGGATATCGGCGACCAGCCCCATCGACAGGCGCGACAGCAGGCGCGGTTCCACCCCGTCCAGGGCCTGCGGCGCGCGGTCGGCGGCAAAGCCCAGGCGCTTGCCCTCGGCCAGCAGCGCGTCGATCGTGTAGAGCAGCTCTTCCTGCGCCGAGGCCTTGCCGATGATGAACTGGATATCGTCGACCAGCAGCATGTCAAACCCGCGCAGCCGCGACTTGAACTCGATCATCTGGTTCTGGCGCAGCGCCTGCACGAACTCGACCATGAAGCGTTCGGCCGAGCAGTAGAAGATGCGGCTGCCGGGCTTGGCGGCGGCGAACTGGTGGCCGATCGCGTGCAGCAGGTGCGTCTTGCCCTGCCCGGTCGCGGCTTTCAGATAGAGCGGCGAGAACTGCGGCGTTTCCGACGCGGCCATGCGCTGCGCGGCGTTATAGGCCAGCACGTTGCCCTCGCCCGTCACGAAGCTGGCGAAGGTGAGCGAGGGATCGAGCCCGGCGCTGCCCAGCTCGGTGATGGCGTCGGCAGGGCTGGTGGGCGTAGGCGTATGGTCGTTCGCGGCGGCGGGACCGACATGCAGCTCGGGCAGCTTGCGGCGGCCGGGATGGACCGAGATGCGCACGTTGCGCACTTCGCTGCGCGCGATCTTCCAGGCGAGCGAGAGACGGTCCGAGAACCGGTCGTTCACCCAGTTGGCCGAGAATTCGGTAGGCAGATACAGGTCGAGCGTGCCCGTCTCGCGGCAGAAATTGCCCAGCTCGATCGGGCGAATCCACTGGCCGTACAATTGCTGGCCCAGATCCTTGCGCAGACCCACGCAAATGTCCGACCAGTCCGCCGCCAGGGCTTCGCGCTCTTCTTCCGCCATCAGATTGTTCACTTCGCTGTCCATTGGCCCGCGTGTCATCTTTCCCAGGTTGCCATGCGCGGATTTGCCGCTCGCCAGCGGGCCTGCCCCCGTTCGTCCCATCACCACCATTACTCCGATCCCCACCCGGAAGTTTCCAGGATGCGTCCTAACACTTAACCGTCAAAGATGACGCACCCCTGAAGACCCCGCAGCCCGAACCCGGTTAAAGATGACCGATCCCGGCGCCCTGCCGCCCCAAACGACATGGCTCAACAGTCCTCCGCCGCCCCCTCTAACGGCAGGAAGATGAAACTGCGTTGTCCATTGGTGCCGCCCATGAATTGACCGGCGAGTCAGTTTCTAAGGCTGTGGAGGGCCGAGCGGCAAGTGTGGACACGTAAAAATTCTGAAATAATGGCAGTTGACTCGGGCAAGGCCGCAGAATTGCTGCGCTTCCGTTTTAAACGGCTGAATCCTGCGGGTTTTGACCCTGTCCGCGGTCCCGAATCGTGGGTTTACCGTGGAATCTTGCAGCGCAGCAAAATCATGCCCCGCCTGCCGCATCGCAACGCAAAAGGCCGGAGATGCAATCTCCGGCCCCTTGGCGGCAATTTCGCTGCCTGGTGCGGACCGATTCGGTCCGAATCACCTGCGCGCGAATTGCTGAATGTGAAAACCTCGCGACTCCCCGGCGGGCCCATTGGCCCGGCCAGGACAGCGCGCGGGGGATCAGAGAGCGGCGACGCGCTTGGTCAGCCGGCTCATCTTCCGCGAGGCGGTGTTCTTGTGCATCACGCCGCGTGCCACGCCGCGCTGCAGTTCGGGCTGCGCACCGGCAAGGGCGGTCTGGGCCGCTTCCTTGTCGCCGCTTTCGATCGCGAGTTCGACCTTCTTCACGAAGCTGCGGATACGGCTGATGCGGTTTCCGTTCACTTCGGCGCGCCGCTCGTTGCGGCGGATGCGCTTGCGCGCCTGCGGCGTATTGGCCATTCGTATATTCCTTCTCGGCTGACGGGCAGCCCGCTGTTGGTTCTAGACCGGTTGGCGGCTGCCAGTCGATTGCCCGTGCAGCCCGAAATCCATATGTGAAATCCACGCGGGATCACGGCCCCAGGCAGGGCCCTTCCCACGGAAAGCGCGGCGCATAGCGGCATCGATGCGAATCGTCAAGTTTTGCCGAAAGGGCAGGCGATTGCCGCAGCCTCGGCGCGCCGCGGCCCCGGGCTTGCCCTTCCCGCCCGCGCGCGGCAAGGGCATGGCCATGACTGCCCCCAACCCGAACCCCCTGTCCGATCCCGCACGGCTGGAGCGATTCGCCCGCCACATCGTGCTGCCCGAGATCGGCGGCGCGGGCCAGGCGCGCCTGGCGGACACGCATGTCGCGGTGATTGGCGCGGGCGGCATCGGCTCGCCCGCGATCCAGTACCTTGCCGCGGCGGGGTTCGGCCATATCACCATCATCGACGACGATGTGGTCGAGGCCAGCAATCTCCAGCGCCAGACCATCTTTACAGGGGCCGAGCTGGGCCAGCGCAAGGCCGAGGCCGCCGCGGCCTGGGTGCGCCGCTTCGATCCCGCGATGACCGTGACGCCAAGGACCAGCCGCATCACCGCCGCCAATGCCGCCGACCTGCTGGCGGGGGCGGACCAGGTGCTCGACGGCTGCGACAATTTCGCGACCCGGCTTGCCGTTTCCGACGCCTGCACCGCGCTGGGCACGCCGCTGACCAGCGCGGCAGTTGGCCGCTTCCAGGCGCAGATGGGCAATTTCGCGGGGCACCTGCCCGATCAGCCCTGCTATCGCTGCTGGGTCGGCGATGCCTTCGATGCCGAGGACTGCGACACCTGCGCCGCCGATGGCGTGCTGGGCGCCTTTACCGGCATGGCAGGCAGCATGGGGGCGATGATGGCGGTGCGCATCGCGCTGGCGGGCATTTAGGCGCTGGGCGATCCGCAATACGGCCAGCTTCAGCTGTTCGACGGCCTCAAACCTGCGCTGCGCACGATCCGCGTGATGAAGGACCCGGGCTGCTCCGCCTGCGGCACCCGCTAGGCTCGACAGCACCGCGCCCTGCCCCCATATCGGCCGCATGGCTTCGCAAACAGAACCCGCACCCCCCGTTGGCGCAGCGATCACGCTGGAGCCGCTGGTGCGGCGCGTGCTGGCGGATAATCCCAGCGCCTTCACGCTGCACGGCACGCAGACCTATATCGTCGGCGCGGGCCGGGATGTCGCGGTCATCGACCCCGGCCCGGACGAGGCGGAGCACCTGGACGCGCTGGTCGCCGCCATTGGCGAGGCGCAGGTCGCGGCGATCTGCTGCACGCATACGCACCGCGACCATTCGCCTGCCGCCGCCCCGCTGAAACAGCGCACCGGCGCGCCGATCATCGGCTGCGCGGCGCTCAACCTCGAAAGCATCGGGCCGCGCGGGGATGCCCCCTTCGACCCGACCTACGCGCCCGACCGCGTCCTGGCCGATGGCGAACAGCTGGCGGGCGACGGCTGGACGCTGACGGCGGTCGCCACGCCGGGGCACACCTCGAACCACCTCTGTTTCGCGCTGGAAGAAAGCGGCGCTTTGTTCACCGGCGATCACGTGATGGGCTGGTCGACCACCGTCGTCATCCCGCCCGACGGGGACATGGGGCAGTACATGGCCAGCATGGACCTGCTGCACGAGCGGGACGACCGCATCTACTACCCCGCGCATGGCGCGCCGGTGACCAATACGCACCAGCTGGTGCGCGGCATGATCGGCCACCGCCGCCAGCGCGAGCGCCAGATCTTGCGCCAGCTGGAAGGCGGCGCCAAGCCGATCCCCGAGATGGTCGCCGCGATGTACAAGGGCCTCGATTCGCGGCTGGTGGGCGCGGCGGGCATGTCGGTGCTGGCCCATCTTTCCGACCTCGAACGCCGCGGCGAAGTCGTTTCGGCAGACGACATATGGCGCCTGACCGGCTGATCTTTCCCTTTTCCTGCGAACCGGGGTAAAAACCGCGCCGGGTCGGGTTCAGGAGAGGGGTTGGGACGATGGCGACATCTTCCATCACGCACGGCGCGTCCAGTACGGGCGAGGCGGCCGAGCGTCGGTTCTATCTTTACCTTGCGATGGCCATGGCGCTGTCGATCGTGGCGGGCTTCTCGGTCCAGCTGGCGATGGGGCGGTCGACCTTCGCCGTACCGCCGGTCTTTCACCTCCACGCGCTGGTGTTCTTCGGCTGGGTCGCGCTCTATCTGGCGCAGAACATGCTGATCGCGGGCAACAATGTCCGGCTGCACCGCACTTTGGGCATGCTTGCCTATGCCTGGATCCCGCTGATGGTGGTGGTCGGCATCGCGCTTTCACTGACGGTGGCGCGGCGGACGGGCGGGCCGTTCTTCTTCGACACGAACCAGTTCCTGTTTTCGAACCCTGCGCATCTGCTGGCATTCGCGGGGCTGGCCTTCGCCTCGCTGCGGGTGCGGCGCCATTCGGGCTGGCACCGGCGGCTGATGCTGGTGGCGTTCGCGATCCTGACGGGACCGGGGCTCGGCCGCCTCATCCCGCTGCCGCTGCTGATCCCGCATGCGTGGCACGTCATGCTGGCCGTCCTGCTGATCTGGCCCGCGATCGGCATGATCCGCGACAGGATCGTGACGGGCCGCGTCCATCCCGCGTGGCTGTGGGGCATCGGCGCACTGCTGGCGGTGCAGCTGGTCGCCGATCTTGCCGCTTATTCGCCATGGGGGATCGCCGCGACCAAGGCGTTCACCGCAGGCACCCCCGGCGGCGAACGCCCGATGGAAGCATTCATCCCGCCGGGCTTCACCTTGTAACTCTGCTTGAACTCAGCCGATGGGCAGGCCATCTGGAAGCCAACCACAAGGAGCCTCCGATGACTGCCCAGCCCCGCGAGAACCTGTCCGGCCTCGACCTTTGTGCCGAGATCGAGCGGCTGCGCAAGGAGCGCAATGCCGTGATCCTGGCGCACTACTACCAGAAGCCCGAACTGCAGGACCTCGCCGATTTCGTCGGCGATTCGCTCGAACTGTCGAAGAAGGCCGCCGCCACCGACGCGGACGTGATCGCGTTCTGCGGGGTCAAGTTCATGGCCGACACCGCCAAGATCCTCTCGCCCGAAAAGATCGTGGTGCTGCCCGACCTGGACGCGGGATGCAGCCTGGAAGACAGCTGCCCGCCCGAGAAGTTCCGTGCCTTCCGCGAGGCGCATCCCGATCACATCGCGCTGACCTATATCAATTGCAGCACCGAGGTGAAGGCGCTGTCCGACGTGATCGTGACC
>JAPYSD010000772.1 GCA_029936705.1 Croceicoccus sp.
CGATACGCGTCGGCAGCGGAATGGGCCCCCGAATAAGCGCGCCCGTACGACGGGCCGTCTCTGCAATCTCACTCGTTGCCGAATCGAGAACGCGATGATCAAACGCCTTGAGGCGAATGCGGATATTCTGAGCTTCCATGTCCAACTACCGATGCGAAAGAGCCAAAGAAGCGAGACCAGCTCGCTCCAAAAAAGAAAGGCCCGCCCGCCTCACCGGAAGATCCGGGAAGGGGCGGCCCCCTCTTAAAAACCTGGTCGGCAGAGAATCAATCCCCGCCGACGTGCAGGCCTATATTACTTCGTGATGGTGCTGACAACCCCCGAACCGACGGTACGGCCACCTTCGCGGATTGCGAAACGCAGACCTTCGTCCATCGCGATCGGAGCGATCAGCTTCACGCCGATGGTGACGTTGTCACCGGGCATGACCATCTCGGTACCTTCGGGAAGGATCACTTCGCCGGTCACGTCGGTGGTGCGGAAGTAGAACTGCGGGCGGTAGTTGGCGAAGAACGGCGTGTGACGGCCGCCTTCGTCCTTCGACAGCACGTAGACCTCTGCGCTGAACTCGGTGTGCGGATTGACCGAACCGGGCTTGCAGAGGACCTGGCCGCGCTCGACCTCTTCACGGGCAACGCCGCGAACGAGAGCACCGATGTTGTCGCCGGCTTCACCCTGATCGAGCAGCTTGCGGAACATTTCGACGCCGGTGACGGTGGTCTTGCGGGTGTCCTTGAGACCGACGATCTCGACTTCCTCGCCGACCTTCACGATGCCGGTTTCGACACGGCCGGTCACGACCGTACCACGACCCGAGATCGAGAACACGTCTTCCACGGGCATCAGGAACGGCTTGTCGACCGGACGCGCGGGCTGCGGGATGTAGTCGTCGACGGCCTTCATCAGCTCGAGGATCTTGTCCTTGCCGATTTCGTCGTCACGGCCTTCCAGGGCGGCCAGGGCCGAACCAGCAACGATCGGAATATCGTCGCCCGGGAAGTCGTAGCTCGACAGGAGCTCACGGATTTCCAGCTCGACCAGCTCGAGCAGTTCCGGATCGTCGACCTGGTCGACCTTGTTCATGAACACGACGAGAGCCGGCACGCCGACCTGACGGGCAAGCAGGATGTGCTCGCGGGTCTGCGGCATCGGGCCGTCGGCAGCGTTCACCACCAGGATCGCGCCGTCCATCTG
>JAPYSD010000773.1 GCA_029936705.1 Croceicoccus sp.
CCTTGCTGGTGTTCAGGCTGCCGGCGGCCACATTGATCGCGCCGATCGGCCCTACATATGTGAAACCAGGCCCTAACGGAGCGGCGATATATTGTTCCGTGTCAAAGCCTACGCTTCCCGCCTCGGTGTCATAGCGTTCATCATAGTAGCCGATCACGCCCTCGACGATGCCGAACACACCGCGGAGTTGGATTTCTTCGGTCCTCTGATTGATCCAGTTGGACTGAAACGGGTTGGAAACGCCAAGAACAGGTAATGGCGATCCGTCGAGGTCGCGCAGATACTCATATTTATACCAGCTATAGCTGAAGATGTTTTTCAGCGTGATGGAATTGGTGACGTCGAATGTCGTGATATTGATCAGGTCGCGCGAGCGGAGCCCGTTATGCGTCGGCCAGTCCAGATCGACAACGCGCGGCCCTCGCTCTTCCTGCGCTGCCAGCGCATCCTGAAGCGCGGGCAGCAAGGGTACGCCGGTAAATGTTCCGGGAAGCAGGAAAGTGGGATTGTCCTCCACGATTCCGCCAAGCGATTGCCCTGACCCATCATCGTCGAACTTTGCGTATGAGAATATGGTGTGGTTCTCAAATCCTTCGAACGGCGTCACGACGACGCTGAAACGGACAGATTCTCGATCCTCGTTATCCAGTTTGCCACCATCGAACAGATTTGTCGTAAAGCCGTTCCGATGGAGGAACTGGCCTGCCAATCGCACTTGCACCACGTCTTCGGCGATTGCACCGCCAGCGGCGAATTCCACGTCCTGCCGGCCGTAATCGCCAAGCCTTCCAATGACATAGCCGTTGAATTCGTTGCCGGGCTTTTTTGGAGTAAAAAGGATCGCGCCTCCCGAGGCATTGCGACCGAAAAGCGTTCCCTGAGGACCCTTAAGCACCTGGATATTTTCAAGATCGTAAAACTGTCCCGAGCTCCCTTCGGGGATCGGAACTTCGGCCATATAGGCGACTACGCCGGGCGCGATCTGGCCAAACGTCTGGCCCTGCCCGCGCATCGAGAAGGTAGTAATGGCCCGGTTTGACGACGTATTCTGGATGCTTAGGCCGGGGGCGACGAATGAGAGGTCATTGGCCGTCTTGACGTTCTTTTCGTTCAGTTCATCTCCGCTGACGGCGATAATCGAAATTGGAACGTCGAGTATGTTCTCCCCAGTTCGCCGCGCCGTCACGATG
>JAPYSD010000257.1 GCA_029936705.1 Croceicoccus sp.
GAACAGCGCATAGAGGAACAGGGGCCGGGGATATTGGGGCGCGAGGTCGATGTCGCGGTCGGCGGTCTGGATCATGGGCCACCACTAGCGCCAAAAGCGCGCGCGTGGGAAGCGCAGGGGGCGGCGAATCCCACAATCGCGAGCGTCGCGGCGGGGGATGCCGCGCTGCGAGACGCTTGAGCATTGCAGCGCCATGTAGCAATACCGGCAGCCAGTCGCCCTTTCCCGCCGCTGCCGGTGCTTTTCCTCCATGCAAACCCCTTTCGTGAGCCTTCTGGGCATCGCCGTCATCCTGCTGATCGCGCTGGCGTTGTCGAACAACCGGCGGGCGATCCGCCTGCGAATCGTGGGCGCGGCCTTTGCGCTGCAGACGGTGATGGCGCTGCTGGTGCTGCGCACGCCGTGGGGCGCGGCGGTGATCGCGGCCATGGCGCGCGGCGTGTCGAACCTGCTGGGCTATGCGGCAGAGGGGACGAATTTCATCTTCGGCCCGCTGGCCAGTCCCGAAATCGGGGGCAACAGCTTTGCCATCGCTGCGCTGACGGTGATCATCTTCTTCGCCAGCCTTGTGTCGGTGCTCTATTACCTGGGCGTGATGCAGCTGATCATCCGCTGGGTGGGCGGTGCGATCGGGTGGGTGACGGGGATCAGCCGCGTCGAATCGCTGGCGGCGGCGGCCAACATCTTCGTCGGCCAGTCGGAAAGCCCGCTGGTGGTGAGGCCCTATCTGGCCGGGCTTGCGCCTTCGCGGCTGTTCACGCTGATGGCGGTGGGCATGGCGGGCGTGGCGGGAACGATCCTGGCCGCCTATGCCAGCTTGCTGGGTTCGCAATATCTGCCGTTCCTGCTGGCCGCCGCCTTCATGAGCGCGCCGGGCGGTATCCTGATGGCCAAGATCATCATGCCCGACGTGCTGGAACCCTCGCCCGCTGCCGAGGGCGAGGTCGAGCTGCCCGACAGCCGCCGCAGCGGGGAGGGGCCCGCCGCGCTGCTGCCCGAAGGCGGCCGCCGCGAAGGGGTGGAGGGCGAGATCCTGCTTCCCGTGGAAAGCGGGAACGACATTCCCGACGCGCATGACGACGAGGAAAAGCCCGCCAATGTGATCATGGCCGCCGCGCAAGGGGCGCAGACGGGCGTGAAGCTGGCCGTGGCGGTGGGCGCGATGGTGCTGTCCTTCGTCGCGCTGGTGGCGCTGGCGAATGGGTTGCTGTCGGGCGCGGGCGAGCTGGTCGGGGTCGAGGGGCTGACCTTCCAGTCGATCCTGGGCTGGTTGTTTTCGCCCGTGATGTTCCTGCTGGGCATCCCGTGGAACGAGGCGCAGGTGGCGGGCGGCCTGTTCGGCACCAAGATCGTGCTGAACGAATTCGTCGCCTTCATCGAGCTGGGCGGTTACGGGCCCGAGGTGCTGAGCCCGCGCAGCCGCGCGATCGTCACCTTTTCGCTGTGCGGCTTCGCCAATATCGCGTCCATCGCCATCCAGATCGCGGTGATCGGCGGGCTGGCGCCCAGCCAGCGCCCGGTGGTCGCGCGGCTGGGGCCCAAGGCGCTGGCCGCCGGTTCGCTGTCCAACCTGATGAGCGCGGCTCTGGCGGGACTGATGCTGCCGATGTAAGGGCTGCGGCATGATGACGACTCCCAAGACCGACACCACGATCGCCCATGTCTCGCTGACGCAGCCGGTCGACACGCTGGCCGACCAGCTGGGCCGCAGCTTTGCCGAGTTCGGCTTTGCCGTCGTTTCCGACCATGGCATCGACCCCGCGCTGATTGCCGATGCCGAGCGGCTGAGCCGCGCGTTCTTCGCCCTGCCCGAGGAGACCAAGCGCGGCTATTTCATCGAAGGCGGCGGGGGCGCGCGCGGGTACACCCCCTATCGCACCGAGAAGGCGGTGGGCCACGACACCACCGACCTCAAGGAATTCTGGCACGTCGGCCGCACCCTGCCCGGCGGCGACCCGCTGGAAGAATTTATGCCCGCCAATGTCTGGCCCGCCGAACTGCCCGAATTCCGCGCGGTGTTCGAGCGGCTCTATGCCGAGTTCGACAAGGCGGGGCTGAGGATCCTGTCGGCCATCGCGATCCACCTGGGGCTGAAGCCGGACTGGTTCGATTCGACCGTGGACCAGGGCAATTCGGTACTGCGCCTGCTGCACTATCCACCGGTAGAGAATGCGGAGGGCGCAGTGCGTGCGGCTCCGCATGGCGACATCAACACGATCACCCTGCTGCTGGGCGCGGAAGAGGCGGGGCTGGAACTGCTGTCGCGGCAGGGCGAATGGATCCCGGTATCGCCGCCGCCCGGCGCGCTGGCGGTGAACATCGGCGACATGCTGTCGCGCCTGACCAACGACCGGCTGCGCTCGACCATCCACCGCGTCGTCAATCCGCAGGGCGAGGCATCGCGCCGCAGCCGCTTCTCGATGCCGTTCTTCCTGCATTTCCGGCCCGATTTCGTGATCGAGACGCTGCCCGAATGCGTCGATGCGCAGCACCCGGACCAGTACGAGCCGCTGTCGAGCCACGATTTCTTGATGCAGCGCCTGCGCGAAATCAATCTGACGAAATAGGACCCGCGAGGAAGCGCGCCTTCGAAAGGCATTCGCGCCACTCGTCCCCGCCGTCGCTGTCGGCCACCACGCCCGATCCGACGCCAAAGGTCGCGCGCCCATCCGCCGTCAGCCGCAGCGTGCGGATAGCGACGTTGAAGCAGCCGCCGGTCGCGTCCATCTGCCCGATCGCGCCGCAATAGGGGCCACGTTGCCGGTCCTCGACCGCGTCGATGATCTCCATCGCGCGCAGTTTGGGCGCGCCGGTGATCGATCCGCAGGGAAACATCGCGCGGAACAGGGCGGCGGCGTCGAAGCCATTCGCCAGGGCCGCGCGCACCGTGCTGGTCATCTGGAACACGGTGGGATAGGCCTCGATCCGGAAGGCATCCTCGACCCGCACCGACCCCGGCAGCGCCAGGCGCGACAGGTCGTTGCGCATCAAATCGGTGATCATCAGGTTCTCGGCCCGGTCCTTGCGGCTGGCGGCAAGGTCGTCGTGCAGCGCCCGGTCGGCGGCCTCGTCATGGCCGCGCGGGCGGGTGCCCTTCATCGGGCGGGTCTCGATCCGGGCGCCCTCGGCCCGGAAGAACAGCTCGGGCGAGAAGCTGAGCAGCCATTGCGTTCCATCGAATACCAGCGCGCCGAACCGTGCCGCCGCGCGCGGGCGGATCGCACGGTAGATCGCGACCGGATCGCCCTGCCACGTACCGCCCAGGGCGATGGTCAGGTTGGCCTGGTAGATGTCGCCCGCGCGGATCGCCTCGATGATCCGGTCGAAGCGAGCGAGATAGGCGGCGCGGCCGGTGAGCGGCTGCATCGGGCCGAGCGTGCCGGTCCCGGCGCTGCTCTGGGCCAGCCAGTCGCCGACCGCCGCAATCGGCATGGTGGTGACGCGGTCGAACGCGGCCATCCACATCAGCGGTTCGGCAGAGGCGCGGCAAAAGGGCGCCAGCCGATTGTCGAGCGCGTGGCCCGCTTCGTAGCCCAGCCAGCCCGCCAGTTGCGCGCCCCGGCGGCGCAGGTCTTCCAGCCGTTCCAGCGCAGGCACGACATCCGCATGATCGCAAGGCGCCAGCATTTCGCGCGGCTGTTCGAACAGGCGCGCGGTGCCGGTTTCCAGGTCCTCGATCAGGGCGAAGGGCGAAAGCATGGCGGCCCTTAACCGAGCGGCGGGGCACAGACAAACCGGAAGATCGGCGAAGCGCCGCGCCGCAGCGCGATCCCGATTGACCGCCCGCGCGAAATCTGCCAACCGCCTGCTCCGCCTTGCAGCGATGCTGTGCGGGTGTAGCTCAATGGTAGAGCAGCAGCTTCCCAAGCTGACGACGAGGGTTCGATTCCCTTCACCCGCTCCAGCCCTCTCTTCCCAAAACATCCCGGAAACGCTATAAAAACCTTGGAAATCCGAAGGTTTTTGACGTTCTAATGTCCTGCATTCACCCGTCTTGTCTCGCCAAATCCCGCCGATTTGGGGGCCACATTAGGGGCCAGGCAGATTTCCGCCAATTCGAGTGGCCCCCAGTCTGGGGGCCACGTGTCGGGTAAAGGTCTGAAATCATGGCGCTAACAGAGGTGACAATTCGCAAGGCTAAGGCCGGTCCGAAACCCTATAAAATGGGCGACTCGTCGGGCCTCTTTCTTTTGGTGCAGCCAAGCGGCGGAAAACTGTGGCGAATGAAGTACCGCATCGACGGGCGCGAGAAGAAGCTGGGCCTTGGAACCTATCCCGAAGTTGGGCTGGCTGAGGCTCGGAGAAGGCGCGATGCGGCGCGAGAGCAGATGGCGCAGGGCAAGGACCCGTCACGCGAAAAGCAGCGTGAGAAGGCCCGTGCGAGGCTGGATGCGGAAAATACCTTTGCTGCTCTGGCTGCCGAGTTCAGCGAGAAGCGCAAGAACGACGGATCGCGAGCTTGGGCACCCGCCACTGCAAAGCGCTGCGAATACCTCCTGTCTGTCCTCAACAGCTCAATTGGCAATTTGCCAATTGCCGACATCGAGCCCGCCGACATACTGACTGCCGTTCGCCGGATCGAAAGCAAGGGCAAGCTGGAAAGCGCAAAGCGAACCTTGCAGTTGGCAGGTTCGGTCTTCCGCTATGCGGTCGCCACAGCGCGCCTCAAATCCGATCCGACACGCGATTTGAGGGGCGCGCTTAGGAACCCCACCGTCACGCATTACGGCGCGGTTCTCGATCCTGAAGGGGCTGGGGATTTGCTTCGGGCAATCGATGGCTACGAAGGCCAACCGATCACCAAGCTGGCAATGCAACTCGCTCCACATGTGTTCGTCAGGCCGGGTGAGCTCCGCCATGCAGAATGGAGCGAATTCGACTTCGACGAAGCGTTGTGGACGATCCCGGAGAGCAAAACAAAGATGCGCAAGGACCACCTCGTCCCGCTCTCATGCCAGGCCATCAAGATACTGCAGGAGGCCCAGCTGTTGACCGGTCCCACTGGCTATGTCTTCCCGTCCGTCCGCACCCGCAGGCGTCCGATGAGTGACAACACAATCAACGCCGGCCTGCGCCGCCTCGGCTACACCACCGATGAAATGACCGCCCACGGCTTCCGCGCGATGGCTTCCACCTTGCTGAACGAAAGCGGCAAGTGGAATCCCGACGCCATCGAGCGCGCCCTGGCCCACGGCGATAGCGACAAGGTCCGCGCCGCCTATCATCGCGGTGCCCATTGGAAGGAGCGCGTGAAGATGGCGCAATGGTGGAGCGACTACCTCGATAGGATTCGAGCAGGGTCTAAGGTGGTGCCGATCAAAACGGCGAAGCGCTGACCGATTGCGCCAAAATCCGTAACTCTTCTGCGACCCGCGCGAGTGCAACGAAATACCGGGCTGTTACAGATGCTTATCGTAGAGTGAGTTGCCAGCGGTTCGGTGCAAACCCGCTCAACTCGTAGACGGGTGACTTTCGCCCAAACCGTAATGTCGCAATGATATTAGGTAGATAGGTCCCGAATTCGCGGGGTACGGTGTGCTGGGTCAAGCCCATTCTCAAGTGCGCGTCAGTGACCAGGAAATTTGCCTGAATGAATCCCGCAGAAAATTGTTGCATTTCAAGTTGGATATCCTCGCTAGAACGGGGATAGTTGTGAGGCTGCGATTAATAGAACTTATACAG
>JAPYSD010000258.1 GCA_029936705.1 Croceicoccus sp.
GCGATGATCTGCACCGGCGGCGGGTTGCCGCGCGCATAGCCGCGCCCGAAGTCCTGCGGGATGACCACGATGCCGCGGATCTCGCCGCTGACCATCCGGTCCTTCAGCGGCTGGACGCTGCGCGCGGTGATCACCTGGAAATTGGGATTGTTCTGATACGCGCCCGCCAGCGACAGGGCAGGCGCGCTCGAATCCTCGATCGCGATGCCGATGCGCGTGTTCGTGGAATCGAGATTGAGCGCATAGCCGAACAGGAACAGCAGCAGCAGCGGCAGGATGAACGCGATCAGAAAGGTCGAGGGATCGCGCATGATCTGCGCGATTTCCTTGGCGATCATCGCGGTCAGTCGCCGCCGGTCGATCAGCTGGCCGCTCATGCCGCCTGCTCCTGGTCGCTGCCGGGCCGCTGGGCATCGCTGGCCTCGATCATGGCGATGAAGGTGTCCTCCATCGTCGGGTCGTCCAGCTCCGCCATCTTCGCGGCCTGGCTCTTCAGCTCGTCAGGCGTGCCGCTGGCGATCTGTTCGGAGCGGTAGATCAGCGTGATCGCGTCGCAATACTCGGCCTCTTCCATGAAATGGGTGGTGACCAGCACGGCCACGCCCTTTTCGACCAGCCCGTTGATGTGCATCCAGAATTCGCGCCTCGTGACGGGATCGACCCCGCTCGTCGGCTCGTCCAGGAATAATACGGGCGGTTCGTGCAGCACGGCGGCGGCCAGCGCCAGCCGCTGCTTGAAGCCCAGCGGCAGCGTGCCCGCGGTCGCCTTCAGGCGCTCGCCCAGCTCGAATATCTCGGTCACCCGCTCGACCGCGTGGCGCGCATCGCGCCCCTCCAGCCCATAGGCGCCGGCAAAGAAGTTCAGGTTCTGCGCCACCGACAACTCGCCGTAGAGCGAGAACTTCTGCGCCATGTAGCCCAATGCAGCCCGCGCCCTGCCGCCAGAGGAACGCAAATCGTACCCCGCCACCGCGCCCGAACCCTCGGTCGGGGTCAGCAGGCCGCACAGCATCTTGAACGTGGTCGACTTGCCCGCGCCGTTCGGCCCCAGCAGCCCGAAGATCGACCCGTAGGGCACCGAGAAGCTGACGTCGTGCGCCGCGGTGAAATCGCCGAACCGGCGGGTCAGCCCCTTGGCCTCGATCGCGGGGCCGTCGCCCGCATCGATGGTGCGATAGGCCTCGGCCAGCGCGCTGGTGCCCTTGGGCCCGCCGCCGAGCTTTTCGATGAAGCCGTCCTCGAACCGGGGCTGGGCGGGGGCGATATCGAAACCGCTCTCGCCCTCAAGCTCGTCCGGCGTTTTGAGCAACAGGCGGACCGACCGGCCCTGGATCGTGCCGTCCAGCACCCCGTCGCGGTCCAGCATCTGCGTCAGCACGTGGCGGCGGCGATCCTCGAACCCGGTCAGCCGCACGACGCGGTCCTCGACCGATCCGGTCAGTTCGGCGGGATCGCCGCTGAACAGCAGTTCGCCCTCGCTCAGCAGGTAAACGCTGTCGCATTTCTCCGCCTCATCCAGATAGGCGGTGGACCACAAGACACCCAATCCCTGATCGTCGGGGCCATCGGTAATCAGCTCCTGCACCATCGCCCACAGTTCGCGGCGCGAGATCGGGTCGACGCCCACGCCCGGCTCGTCCAGCAGCAGCAGGCGCGGCGTCTTCACCAGCGCGCAGGCCAGGCCCAGCTTCTGCTTCATCCCGCCCGACAAGGCGCCCGCCAGCCGCTCGCGGAACCGGTTCAGGTCGGTGAAGTCGAGCAGCCGGTCGAACGTCTCCTCGCGCTCCTCGGCAGGCAGCGCGCGCATGTCGGCATAGAGGTCGAGGTTCTGCTGGACGGTCAGGTCCTCGTACAGGCCGAAGCGCTGCGGCATGTAGCCGATATGCTCGAGGTCGGTGCCGGGCCTGCCGCCCAGCACGCTGACCGATCCCTCATCCGGCGCCATCAGGCCCGCCAATATGCGGATCAGCGTCGTCTTGCCCGCGCCGTCCGGCCCGACCAGCCCGGTGACGCGGCCCGTCGGTATCTCGAGCGAGACATGGTCCAGCGCAGGCTTTTCCGTGCCGGCGAAGCGCTTCACCAGCCCCACGACCCGCGCGACCAGCCCGCTGCCGGAGGAAGGCGGATCACCCGCCATGGTCAATCCTTTGCCGCCGGGCGGGCGTCGGGGATGGTCACGGTGACGGGCTGGCCCTGCCGCAGCGCCTCGTCCGGATTGTCGACCACAATGCGCAGCCGATAGACGAGGTCGGTGCGCAAATCCTCGGTCTCGACCGACTTGGGCGTGAACTCGGCGCGGGGAGAGATATAGCCGATGGTGCCCCGGTAGGTCGTGGGATTGCCGTCGGCGGTCACCTGTACCTTCATGCCGGGATTGATCCGCGCCAGCTCGGTCTGCGCGATATAGGCGCGCACCCGCAGCGGACGGTCGATCGCGATGGTAAAGGCAGTCACGCCGGGCGCGACCAGGCTGCCCGGCTCGACCGAGCGGGTGACCACGGTGCCGTCCAGCGGCGCCTCCAGCCGCGTGTAGTCGAGGTCGGTGTCGATCGCGGCGCGCGCGGCCCTCGCCGATTCGAGCTGCGCGCGGGCGGCGGCGATATCCTCGGAACGGGGGCCTTCGACCGCCAGCGACGCGCCTTGGTTCGCCTCGGCAAGGCGCGCCTCGGCCGTGCGCAGCGCCGTGACGGTCTTTTCCCAGGTCGAGCGGCTGATCGCGCCCGATTCCACCAGCGGCTGGCGGCGGTTGTAATCGGCCTGCGCATCGTTCAGCGCGGCGCGTGCGGCAGCCTGCTGTGCGGTCGCCTGCCGGATTTCCTGCGGCCTGCTGCCCGCCTGCAGCTTGGCCAGCTGCGCGCGGGCCTGCGCCAGCTGCGCATCGGCCTGCGCCAGCCGGTCCCGCGCCTGGCTGGGGTCGAGCACGGCGAGCAGCTCGCCCTTCTTCACGCGCTCGCCTTCCTCGACCGGCACGTCGCTGACCCGGCCTGATGCCTGGAACGCCATCTCGACCTCTCGGATGTCGACATTGCCATAGAGGGTGAGGGGGCCGTCGTCGCCCTTCAGCAGGCCGAAGCCCGAGGTGGCGATGGCGGCGATGATCAGCGCGGCAAGGGCGATCCCGGCGATGATGCGGCGGTTCATGTCAGTCGTGCTCCGGCTGTGGGAACGGTTCGGCGGTCAGGATGCAGCGCGTATTGGCGACAAAGCGCGCGATAAGCATGTCGGCGGTGGCAGCGTCCAGCTCGCTCACTTCCATCACGCGGCACACCGATGCGCGCCCGGTGCGCAGGATCAGCGCCTGCCCCCACAGGCCGATGGCGCATGCACGCGCCTCGGCCAGCGAATAATCGGGACGCGCGCGGCGGATCGTCGCGACGGCCATGTCCATCAGGTGCTTCATCGCGCCCTGCCACAGCCGTTCGAACGCCTCGGTCGGGGAATGTTGCTCGCGCGCGATGAAATAGGACCAGTCCTGCGAAGCGGGGTCCAGCATCAGCCGCGCGAAGGTCGCCAGCAGGTCGCAGATCGCGTCGACCGCTTCCCCCCGCGTCGCGGGCGGATGCGATTCGAGCGCGCGGGCCGCCCCTTCGAATCGCTCGGCAAGACAGGCGGCGATGTGGTCGGCGCAGGCGAGGTACAGCCCTTCCTTGCCTCCGAAATGATAGGTGATGGACGACATGGCGGTATCCGCCTCCTTCGCGATGGCGCGCGTGGCGGCGCCGGCGAAACCTTCCCTGCCGAAATGGGCGATCGCAATGTCGAGCAGGACGTCCTTCATGGACGCTCGTGCTAATTCGTTCGACCGAACAAGTAAAGCGCCGCGACAACGGGAACGCACGACTCGGCACGCGGGGCGAAAGGATCACCGCGCGTCAGCGAACAGAAATGTCAGTAATTTCGGGGTGCTGGTGTCTTCGCCTGCCCGCGAAAGGAGCGGCGGAAGAATTTGGTCGGGACGAGAGGATTCGAACCTCCGACCCCCACACCCCCAGTGTGATGCGCTACCAGGCTGCGCTACGTCCCGACCGGAGAGCGGCCCTATAGGCGGGCATTTCGGCAAGCGCAAGGCCACTTGCGCGGCTTGTCGCAATCGTTTCTCGGCACGGGGGGAAAGCAGGCAGCCAAAACCGCCCACAGACTGGCGTTTGCTACCTGTGCGCAATGCTGCTAACCGCCCGTCCCATCGTCAGCGCGTGGTGCCTTGCCGTACCCCGCGCGATTCCCTTTTGCGAAAGCATCGGCACGTTTTTCCATGACCAGCACTCTTCTGTTTCTCGCCGCCGCCCCCGCCGCCGCGGGCCCGCCCGTGTGGACCAATTTCGTCCTGCTGGGCGGCATGGCGCTGATCTTCTGGTTCCTGATCCTGGGTCCGCAGCGCAAGCGGATGAAGGAGCACCAGGCCAAGGTCGCGGGCCTGAAAAAGGGTGACCGCGTGGTCACCGCCGGCGGCCTTGTCGGCAAGGTGATGAAGCTCGACGACGATTACGTCGACCTCGAACTGGGGCAGGGCGTCCGGGTCAAGGCCGTGCGCAACACCATCGGCGACGTGATCCCCGCGGGCAGCGCCACCCCGGCGAACGACTGAGGCGCAGCCCATGCTCGACTTTCCCGTGTGGAAACGCGTCTGGATATGGGGCATCACCCTGCTGGGCGCGCTTCTGGCCGTACCTTCGCTGGTCATGCTGGCGGGCGGCGGATGGCCCTCCGGCCTGCCTGATCCCGAAATCAACCTCGGCCTCGACCTCGCAGGCGGCAGCCACATCCTGCTCGAGGCGGAGACCGAGGACGTTCTCGGCCTGCGCCTGACCTCGATGGAAGAGGAAGTGCGCAACGCGATGTCGGGCGCGAACATCGACATCGGCGACATCAGCCGCGAGAACGGGCGCCTCAGCTTCATGCTGGAAGACGCCAGCAAGATCGACGCCGCGCGCGAGGCGCTGCTCCCGATGATCGAGGGCGTGGGCCTGACCGGTCAGCAAGACTGGGAACTCACCGTCGTCGACGGACAGCGCATGGTGCTGACCCCGACCGAGGCCGGGCTGACGCAGGCGGTCGACAACGCGATGGACACCGCGACCGACGTCGTCCGCCGCCGCATCGACGAGCTTGGCACGCGCGAGCCGACCATCATCCGCCAGGGCGACAATCGCATCGTGGTGCAGGTCCCCGGCCTGCAGGACCCCGAGGCGCTCAAGGAACTGCTGGGCCAGACCGCCAAGCTGGAATTCAAGCTGGTCGACACCGCCGCCCTGCCCGAGGACGTGGCGCAGGGCATCGCTCCTCCTGGCAGCCAGATCCTGCCCTTCGCCCCCGATTCGTCGCAGCAGGGCGCGATCGCCGTGCGCCGCCTTGGCGGCATTCAGGGCGACCAGCTGACCAATGCGCAGCAGGGCTATGACCAGAATGGCGCGCCGGTCGTCAACATTACCTTCAACCAGGAAGGCGGCCGCCGCTTCGCGCAGCTGACGACGCAGAACGTCAACCGCCCCTTCGCCATCATCCTCGACGGCGAAGTGCTGTCGGCGCCCAATATCAACGAACCGATCCTGGGCGGTCAGGCGCAGATCTCGGGCGGGTTCAACGTCGACAGCGCCAACACCCTCGCCATCACGCTGCGTTCGGGCGCGCTGCCCGGCGACCTCGCGGGGGGGGAGGAACGCACGGTCGGTCCCGACCTCG
>JAPYSD010000259.1 GCA_029936705.1 Croceicoccus sp.
GCTGAAGGCGCTGGGCGGCGATACGGCGGGAGCGCTAACGTTCTGGCCAATAGATCCGGCGCTTCCTTCCTGCTTATATGCAGAAACACCCGTCCCGCTGAGCGACGCCGAACTCGTCGATTTGTTCGACGGCATGGCGCGCGCGCCCATGCTGGCGGGGCAGGGGGCCCGCTATAGTCTGGCCGGAGCGCAGAGCAAACTTCCTGTGGTGCTGGTCGATAACCGCATCGCGGTGGCTCCCCCGGGACAGGCGACCACCCATATCATCAAGCCTGAGCCCGAGAGGTTTCCGGGGCTGGCTGCAAACGAGGCGTTCTGTTTGGCTTTAGCGAAGAGCATCCGTCTCGGCACGGCTGCCGCCGAATGGCGTTCTGCCAGGGGAAGGGCCTTCCTGCTCGTGTCGCGCTATGACCGGATCACCGCAAGCGGAACGACACGGCGGTTGCATCAAGAAGACTTCGCGCAAGGCTTGGGTGTTCTGCCCTTGAAGAAATATGCGACCGATGGAGGACCAGTTTTCCGCGACTGCTTTGAGCTTGTCCGTCAGGTCACGACCGAACCCGAAGCAGAAAATCTCAAGCTGATCGATGCAGCGCTTTTCAATCTCGTCATCGGCAATGCCGATGCGCATGCCAAGAACTTCAGTCTGCTGCGCAATGGGGATGGGAAAATCGTGCTCGCGCCGCTGTACGATATCATTTCTACCGTGGTGTGGCCCGAGCTCTCGCCCCGTTTCGCCATGAAGTACGGGCGGGCGAGGACGCTTGAAGAGATGTCCACCGGAAGCTTCGAGCGTTTCGCAGCCGATACGGGTGTCGATGTCCAGATAATCCGGGCACGCGGTTTTTCGCTGTGCGAGCGCATCATGCGAAGCATTGAGGCGGGTTTGGAAGTGCCGGGTCTGAGCGAGCGATCTGCTATCTCGGCTCTGGCGGCTTTCATCCACGAACGTGCCGGGCGAGTATCGCTGAAACTCGCGTAGCGAGGGATCTGCGGAAAGAGGCCGGCTGTTCCTTTCCGGCGACTGGACGATAGCGTAAAGTGGCAGCCATGTCGCGGTACACGATCCATAAGAGCGGTGGCATAAGTCCAGGCTTGGGAAGCCGGCCGCTTTCCGAAACCGCGCGTGTTCGTAAGCATGGTCGAATCCGCGGCATGGAAGAGCCGGGCTTGATCGACCGTATCAGATCACTGTTCAGCGGGAGAATGATACGCTGACGGACATCCCGCTTCTCAAGGGTTCAAGTGTCATTTTCGCTTCCTGTGAATTACATCCACGCGCCTGGCAGGCGCGCCGCCGTCACGAATTGCATCGATAACGCCGTGATTGCTTTATTCGAAGTGAGGCCGACCTGAATGTCGCTTTGGCGTCCCCAATTTGAAGATGCTTTGAAAATGCTCGCGCAAATCAGCGCGGCGATGGACGAGCGCGGCTATACACCTCCGGTTCTGGTCGGCGGCGGCGCCGTTGAACTTTATACCCAAGGCATGGTGAACACCGGTGATTTCGATCTGGTTGCGACGCGACAGGAGGTGCTGGAAGCCATCATGGCCCAGCATGGCTTTGTTCGGCCGAAGGGCGCGGGGCTCTCGCTACGAGGGTGGATCCATCCCGACCTCAAGCTTGGCTTCGAGGTTGTCGGCAGTCGGTTGCTTGACGGTCTGGCCGATTACGATCACCTGCAAATTGTCGAAATAAGCGACAACGGAGCGGTAGCGGTCATTTCGATCGAAGATTTGATCGCGGACCGGATGGGGCAATATTCGTCTGGATCGGCCGATGAAATGCTCGGGCAAGCCAAGGCCATGTTCACGCTTTCGAAAGAACTAGATCGCGATTATATGGATCGCAGGATCCGTGAGGAAACGGCACAGGAATATGGCATTCAAGACCTTGAAGACGAAGCGTAAGGCGATCAACCTCGTTGCGCTCGGCGAAGATATCGCCGAGCGGCGCATGGCTGTGGGCGAGGTCTTCGTGCCGCGAAATTCCGGGACCCGCCGGACGGTTTCCAAGGCTGCACTTCTCGAACAGATCGCGAAGATCGGCGGCAACTGGTAAATCGGTCTTGCGTTTCCCAACCGACTCCCCTTCGCTCGAGCAAGGATATTTTGGCGGCGAGCAGGGGGGATGGCCTGCGCGTATAGAAGCTGGCTAGCGCATGACGGGACAAATCTGCTGAGGACTGCCGCCTTTTGACGGTGCTTTTACGGACACGACCTGCAAATGGTAGTGAGCCATTTTCGGATCAGCCGCCGCTGGCTTTCCACGGGAGCGCCCCCATCTGTAATCTCTATCGCCTGAACAGGGCCCCGGATGAAGTCGGCAAGATGTTCGGCGCAGCTGCGATCGCCACAAATGCCGGAGAAGAGATCTATCCAGGCTACCCCGGCCTTGTCCTCGCGGGTGCCCAATTGCGGACGATGACATGGGGTTTCCCGCTCTCCTTGACGGGGAAGTCGGGACAGAAGCTCAAACCGAAGCCTGTAAACAATGCGCGTGTGGACAAGCTGGACAGCTTCATGTGGCGCCACAGCTTTGCCGAACGGCGGTGCCTGATCCCGTTGACCGCGTTTGCCGAGGCCGAGGGGATGAAAGGCCACAAGACGCGGACATGGATCAGCCTTGCTGACCAGCCTGTGTTCACTGTCGCCGGCATCTGGCGCGAGAGCGATGAATGGGGACCGGTCTATTCGATGGTAATGACCGAAGAATGTATCGGTATGCAGGGCATTCACGATCGGTCGCCGGTCATCATCGCACCCAGCGATCGCGGGCTATGGCAGCACGGTGCGCCCGAGGAGGCACGGGCTTTATGCAAGCCCTACGCAGGCGCCCTGCACCTCGACCAAACAGACGAGCCTTGGGTCCGGCGCTAAAATGCGTGTTTAATTAGATGCCCGCTTTCGCGAGAGCGACGCTAACTGGATGCCGATTCCGCGACTTTGGGCGTATACTCGGCGGCCAGCTCGTAAAAATGCCGCCTGTTTCTGAAGGAGCAGACCCAGACGTCGTAGTTAGGCTTATCCTGCCAGGCAATGCCTCGCCTCTTCAATTGTCGAAAGCGTTCGAGAAGATCCCTATCGAATTTGAAGCGGGCCTGGACATGGCCTTTGGCGGCTTTGATCGACACCAGGGATTCGGGGGGCGGGTCATCGTGAAAATTCCGTTCGACTTCGGCCCATTTGAGCGCGATCGCGGCTTCGATCTCGACGAGCATGGCATCAAGGCGTTTTCGATAGCGCACCGAGATGTGCCAGGCACGTTTGGTCCTATCCCATTTTGCGCCGGGGAGTTGCTTCACCCATGCCTTTGCTAACTCGTCGTATGCAAATTTGAGAAACAGGCGTCCGTCTTCTTCCTTAATGGATACGGTAGGTCGATCACGACTGGTGGCAATCTCATGCGCGCGCTTTTCGATCCACTGGGATCGCTCTTCCAATTCCTTTGTCTGCCGGGCCTCGAGCGCCTCGGCCTCGGCCATTTGCTGCCGATCGTCGGCCTCTTTCTGCTGAATTAGCTGGCGAATTTCCGCTTCCCTATGCTGAAGTCGGTGGCGTAGGAGCGAGGTGCCCACGTCCCATTTGGTGAGACCGTGATCGGCCGCGAGTTCTTCCAACTGTTTAGCAATGTCAGCCGGAAGCAGTGGCCGAGGCTCGACGTCGGTCTCGGACTGCGCCCATTCCTTCAATCCGACCCCGTCCTCATTCAAGGCAGCTGTGATTAGCGAGGCCGCTTCCCGCGATGCCGAAGATTTAGACTCATGGCCGAACATGGACCAGTCCGGAGCTGTAACCCGCAGCACCCTTGCAGGTCGGGGCGCTTCTAACGGCTCTTTAGGGGGCATTTTACGGGATCTCTTTGGCTCATTGTTCGGCTAAGCGCCTGTGTAAAGGCCATTATATCGCGCCTTTCAACCCTGCTTGCAGGGGCAATCCCCATCCGAAACCGTGCTGAGAGAGGACTTCGTCCGTTAGCAGTCCTAGAGGTTCCGTGACGCATCCTGCCTGGCGTGGAGAATGCGAATAATTTCGTGCCAGTCGTCGTGCTGGCGGAAATAGACGATGTGCGATCCGCACATATGCTTGAAATAGCCTGGACGAACATGGACGATTTGGCCACGTTTCTGGCCCAAGGCGAGTTGCTCGAACGCGGAAACAAGATCGGTCAGGTAGCTGTCCGCCTGTTCAACCGACCAGGTCTCGAACGTGTAGCGCCAGATGTTTTCGAGATCGACTTCGGCAAGCGGTGTAAGCCGGTAGCTTCAGCCCGTCATGCCAGTCCGCTATGGGTTTCGTGCATGCGGGCGAGAAATGCTTCGCGATCGAAGGGGCGCGGATCGCCAGACTGTTCCCCTGCAATCAGTGCCTCCTGCAAAGCGCGCACCTTGGCTTCGTGCTCTTCGAGCAGGCGAAGTCCGGCACGCACCACATCGCTGGCCGAGCCGTAGCGACCGGCCTTGACCTGGTCGCTGATGAAGCTGGTGAAATGATCGCCGATCGTCACTGAGCTGTTGCGGGCCATTGGCAGTCTTTCCGATTGCGAATGCCCACGTCGATATACCAAAAAGTAATACAGATCAACGAAGCTGCTCGTGTGAGGCAGTCATGCGAGGCGCGATCCAACCGGATAGGAACGGAGCGCAGGCTCAGCCGCCGATCTCGATGCGACCGGAACTGTCGCAGGCCTGTAGGAAAAGGCAGCATCACTTCAGAGGGCCGAAATCCCGGCCAGACAGGAGACCTCCGTGATGCTGCCCTTGTTGTTCGTCTCGCTTCTCATGTTTGTCCTGCTTGCGGCAGCTGTCATATCCATGCTGACCGCCGGGGTGGGTAACGCGGTGCAGGACTCCTGCAGATCTGCTCGCCGGATCTCGGAAGGAAGTGCCGAGGTAGAAGACGCGTTCGGTTGTGCGCTCGCCCGTTGCCCGGATTATGCCACGCCCCTTCTTGAAGCGCGGTCGCCTTGTGTCCTGCTGCTAGCGCGCGCCGCCTCTGGTGATCTCGATGCGATGACGGACCAGATTGTCGACCATCTGCGTAGCCACATTCCAGCGCTGGTAGCAGCGCATCTTGCCGTTATCGAGAGAACCCAGCCTGGACTTCGCCGACCGGCGATGGCCGATCTGGTCGGGGACTTGCGAAATATGGCTGCTGTCGCGCAGGGGCGGCTCGACTTCCTCGCCGCAAGGCGAAGTGAAATGCGCAGAAGCTCCATGGCTTACGCCGCCGCGGCCTGATGGCGGGGCTCTCCAAATCCCGAATTGCGGCGTTCGAGCAATGTCCGCGTCGGCTCTGGCTTCAGGTCCATCGCCGCGATCTTGCCGAATGGGGCGAGGGAGCCGAAGCGCTGTTCGCCATCGGCAACGAAGTGGGCGAGGTGGCCTGTGCGCTGCATCCCGGTGGCATCATGATCGAGGCCGAGCCGGACCTGGCTGCAGCGCTGGAAACCACTGCGCGCCTGATCGCAGAGGACCATCCAGGCCCTCTTTTCGAGGCGACCTTCATGCACCGCGGCGTGCTCGTCAGGGTCGATGTGATGGAACGGCTGCCGGATGGTGGCTGGCATGTCGCGGAAGTGAAGAGCTCGACCGCGCCGAAGGACTACCATGTGGGCGATCTTGCGACGCAGGTCTGGGTCCTGCAGGGCTGCGGCATCGATGTTAGGT
>JAPYSD010000260.1 GCA_029936705.1 Croceicoccus sp.
GCAATGATGTGCTGCACGAAGGCATGCTGCCTACCATGAAGGACGCCGCGGCCCGGCTGCTGCGCCCCGGCGGGCGCATGGTGCCTCCCACGGCAGAGATCGTGGCCGCGCTGTGCGACTGGGGCCGTTTCCAGCCGATGGGCCGCATCTCGGGCTTCGACCTCTCCGGCTTCGACCCGCTGATCGCCGCGACCCGCAGGCTGTCCTCGGCCACGCCCGAGCTGGTCCTGCGCAGCGATTCCGCCGCCCTGTTCGCCTTTGATTTCGCCGATCCCGATACGCCGGACACGCGGACGGCGCGGGTGATGCTGGAAGGCATGGGCGGGCCGGCCAATGGCGCGGTGCAATGGCTGCGCATCGGGCTGGGCGAGGGGGACACTTACGAAAACCACCCGCTGGGCACCGCCGCGTCGCACTGGCGGCCGATGTTCTACCCGTTCGCCGAACTGGTCGACACCGCGCCCGGCGCGCTCGTCCCGCTGCGCGCGTTCCACGACCGGCAGGCACTTGCGATCAGGCCGGACGGGAAAGCGGCCATTCAACCGGCGGGCGAGCCGGTCCTCAGGTAACGGAGCATGTGAGCGCAGTAATCGGCCTTGCCGATCTCGACGCCGCGGTGACGCAGGAACGCATAGGCGGTCATGACGTGGAACTGGAACTGCGGCAGCGCCCAGTCGCGCGCATATTGCCGTGCCGTCAGGTCCAGCACCATTCCATTGGGCAACTCGTGGACGATGGCGCCGTCCGGATCGGCATCCAGCGCCGCCGGGCCCAGCGCCTCCACCTCTGCCAGCGTGGTGGCGATCACCGCCTGCGCTTCTGCGATGGTGCCGGGCCGCTCGCCCGCCTCGCGCCCCTGCGTGACCAGCGCGCCGATCCGGTCCGGGAACGGCATGCCGCGCAGCCGGTGCAGCGCTTCCAGCACCTGCACGCAGGCAAAGCGCACCTGCGTCGCCAGCGGATACATGTCATCCGCCAGCCGCGCCGACATCAGCGCCTCGGCCTCATCCTCGGGCAGCGCCGCCTTCGCCTTGCCCAGCCAGGCCGACAGGTTGGTCAGCATTGGTGTGTAGGTCGGTACGAGAAGATCGGTCAGGGACATGCAGCGCTCCGTTCGCGCCGGGGCCGTCCCCTGCGCCTATTCCTCCAGCTCGATATCCCAGTAGAGCCAGTCGCGCCACGTCTCGTGCAGATAGTTGGGCGGAAAGCCGCGGCCCTTTTCCTGCAGCTGCCAGCTGGTCGGGCGGATCGGGTCGACATGCAGGTGCATGTGCGCCTGTTTCGGCGTGCGCCCGCCCTTCTTCATGTTGCACGGCGCGCAGGCGGTGACGATGTTCTCCCAGCTGGTCTTGCCGCCCAGCCGCCGCGGGACGACGTGATCGAAGGTCAGCTGCTTGGGACTGCCGCAATACTGGCAGCAGAACTTGTCGCGCAGGAACAGGTTGAAGCGGGTAAAGGCGGGAAACTGCGACGGCTTCACGAATTCCTTCAGCGCGATCACGCTGGGGATCTTCATGTCAAGCGAGGGGGAATGCACCTCGCGGTCATAGCTGGCGACGATGGCCACACGGTCCAGGAACACCGCCTTGATCGCGGTCTGCCATGGCCACAGGCTTAAGGGATAATAGGAAAGCGGCGTGTAATCGGCGTTGAGGACAAGGGCAGGGCAACTCGCAAGCTTGCGGACGGGGTCATCGTCCGCGCTGGCGAGCCTGGCCTTCTGTTCGATCAACTCAGCCCGAAACATATCCTTTGCCGCGCCTCCTGTTGAGCGGAGGTCCTGTGGACGGCCCTCCCACGGTGCGCATCGGCGGCATGGTGGCGGGCGGCTGCCCGCGCGAACCCGTTGCCGACAGCGCCGGTACGGGGCGCTGACTGACAGGGTTGGATGACCGCATGATGACGCATGATAGGGTGATTGCTGCCCCGCCAGCGCGCCGGGGTCAAGATGCCGCGAGGGTCGGTTTCCACAGTCTGTGCCCGGCTTGTGCCCGCTTTGTCCGCATTTCGGCCACCGGATGTCCGCAGGCTTGTGCACAGGCTGCGCGCGCGGCAGACACTGCGGCGATGATCGTCACCCGCTTCGCCCCCAGCCCCAATGGCCCGCTGCACCTGGGCCACGCCTGGGCGGCGATCGTCGCGCATGACCGGGCGCGGCGCGATGGGGGCCGCTTCCTCGTCAGGATCGAGGATATCGACGGTGCGCGCAGCCGCGGCGAATTCGCCGATGCCGCGCTGGAGGATCTGCGCTGGCTCGGCCTCGACTGGGACGGCGAGGCGATCCGCCAGTCGGCGCGCATCGCCAACCACGCCGCCGCGCTGGAACGCCTGAAAAGCGATGGGCTGGCCTATCCCTGCCGCTGCACCCGCGCCGAGATCGCCGCCGCGGCCAGGCATGACGGACCCGACGGGCCGGTCTATCCCGGCACTTGCCGCGGGCACGACATTCCCCGCGATGCCCCTCTCGCATGGCGCCTCGACATGGCCGAAGCGATCCGCCGCGCCGGTACTCTTACCTGGCAGGACGAGATCGCAGGCACCGTCCGCGCCGTGCCCGAGATCTTCGGCGACGTCGTGCTGGGCCGCAAGGACGCGCCGGGCAGCTATCACCTGGCGGTCACGCTGGACGATGCGGCGGACGGGATCACGCATGTGACGCGCGGCATGGACCTGTTCGCCTCCACCCATGTGCACCGCCTGCTGCAGGCGCTGCTGGGCCTTCCCGTACCGGTCTGGCACCATCACAGGCTGCTGGTGGAGCCGGACGGCCGCAAGCTCGCCAAGCGGCGCGGCTCCCCCTCGCTGGCGCAGCGCAGGCTAGCGGGAGAGGACGGACGCGCGCTGGCCGATGCCCTGCGCGCGGGCGACTTCCCCGATGACCTGACCTTAGGGGAAGGGGGCCATGGCGGGGCTGGAATTTAGCGCCCCCGGTCCCTATCTCACGCGCATGAACACGTTTCTCGCCATCGTCATTGCCATCCTTGCCATCATGGTCGTGGTCTCGCTTGTCCGCGGGATCGTGGCCTTCCTGCAAACGACGCGGCTCGACCTCGAAGGCGGGGAAGAGCGCGTGAAGATGATGCAGGAACGCCAGAACAAGGCGATGTTCGCGCGCATCAAGTACCAGGCCGCGGCCATCGCGGTCGTCGCGCTGCTGCTGCTGATCGCGCGCTGACCGGCGCGCGCATTCGATGGTCAAGCTGAACAGGATCTACACGCGCACGGGCGACGACGGCACCACCGGCCTCGTCGACGGATCGCGCCTGCCCAAGCATCACGCCCGCATGGAAGCCATCGGCGCCGTGGACGAGGCGAACAGCGCCATTGGCCTTGCCGTGGCAGCACTGGGCGGCGATCCCATGGCCGAAACGCTGCGCCGCGTGCAGAACGATCTGTTCGACCTGGGCGCCGACCTCGCCACTCCGCTGGCCGAGGGAGAAGATTTCACCCCGTCCGAAATGGTCCTCCGCATGGTGGATTCGCAAACCGCATGGCTGGAAACCGCCATCGACGAAGCGACGGCAAAACTGGAGCCGCTGACCAGCTTCATCCTGCCCGGCGGCAGCGAAGGCGCTGCGCGTCTTCACGTCGCGCGCGCCAGCGCCCGCCGCGCAGAGCGCAGCATCGTCGCCATGGCCGCCGATGCGTCGGTGAACCCAGCTGCCAGCGCCTATGTCAACCGGCTGTCCGACTTGCTGTTCGTGCTGGCCCGCCTTGCCAATGATGGCGGGCGCGCCGACGTGATGTGGGTGCCGGCCGCAAATCGCTGAACCCGGAACAAGCGCCCCCCGCCAGCCGTTCTGTCTGCAAACCCCCATTCAAGCAGACAGGACAATCATCATGGCCAATCCCCGCAACGACCTTCCGCCCGAAACGGTGAACGAGGAACAGGTCGACAAGGACGCGCAGGCGCAGACCGTCGCCAACCAGGCGCGCGGACGCAGCCCCTCCAGCTTCGGCCTCGACGAGGATAGCGAGAAGGCCATCGGCTCGATCACCAGCAATGGCGAGGGCGAGGAAGACCTTGTCGATCACATGAAGCAGATGGACCGCGGCGGCATCGACATGAGCGCCTATCGCGGCGAGCCGAACATGGACGACAACGAGCAGAAATACGGCAAGCGCAACATCATGGAAGACGAGCCGGACAACTCCGACAGCTGATCGTTCAGCCGCCGCTTCCCGGCGTGTTGCCGTCAAGCAGGAACCAGATCGCCCCGATCAGCGTCGCCGCCCCGGCGCATACCGACCACGCGATATAGCGCAGGTGCGGCGTGTCGGGGCGGTCGACCGCGTGGCCGCTCATCCGGCCCATCGCCTTGGTCGCGCGGTGCTGCGCGACCAGCGCCAGCGCGGCAGCCAGCAGGATGAACACGGTCGCGATGGCGCGTGCGACCCACCATGGCTGAACCGCGTCGAACAATGCGTTGAAGCCCAGTCCGATGCCGATGGCGCCGAATGCCGTGCGCATCCATCCCGCGAACGTCCGTTCGACCGCCATGACGGTGCGGTCCTCGGCCATATCGGTGCGGTCGTGGGCAAGGTCGTTGCTGTCCTCGTCCTCCGCTTCCGCGTTATAGGGATCATCTTCCGCCATATAGTCTTAACCGCCGCGCCGAGCATGCGGTTCCGAACCGTCAGCCGCCCATCCCGTCGCCCGCCGCGTCGCCCGCTTCCACCTTGAGCTTGTAGAGCATGTCCAGCGCCTCGCGCGGGGACAGCGCATCGACGTCGAGATCGCGCAGGGTTTCGCGCAGGCTGTCGCATTGCTCCTCTGCCGCTTCGGCCGCTGCTGCGAACAGCGGCAGTTCGCCCAGCCCCGCCGCCAGCCCGCCGGTCTCGGCGCGGCCCTTCTCCAGCTTCTGCAGCACCGCCTTGGCCCGCGCGATCACGGGCGAGGGCAGGCCCGCCAGCCGCGCCACCGACAGGCCGTAGGACCGGTCGGCAGGCCCCTCCGCCAGCTCGTGCAGCAGCACCAGGTCGCCCTTCCATTCGCGCGCGCGAACATGGTGCAGCGACAGCGCCTCGCAGCTTTCGGCAAGGCGCGACAGTTCGTGGTAATGCGTCGCGAACAGGCAGCGCGACTTCAGCGTGGTATGCACGCTTTCCGCCACTGCCCAGGCCAGCGCCAGCCCGTCATAGGTGCTGGTCCCGCGCCCGACCTCGTCCAGAATGACGAAGCTGCGCATCGTCGCCTGCGAAAGGATCGCGGCGGTCTCCACCATCTCGACCATGAAGGTCGATCGCCCCCGCGCCAGGTTGTCCGACGCGCCCACGCGGCTGAACAGCCGGTCGACCAGCCCGATCCGCGCCGCTTCGGCAGGGACGAACCCGCCCGCCTGCGCCATCAGCACGATCAGCGCGTTCTGCCGCAGGAACGTCGACTTGCCGCCCATGTTGGGACCGCCGATCAGCCACAGCCGCGACCTGTCCGACAATTCGCAGTCATTGGCGACGAACCGCTCGCCCGCGCGTGCCAGCGCGTCCTCCACCACCGGGTGCCGCCCCGCGCGGATCGACAGCGCCTGGCTGTCCTCCACCTCGGGCATGACCCAGCCCGCTCCTTCTCCGGCGCGCTCGGCCCAGCTGGCGCAGACGTCGATGCGGGCCAGCGCCTGCGCGGTCGCGGCAATCGCTTCGCGCGCGTGGGCCGCGGTGTTCACCAGC
>JAPYSD010000774.1 GCA_029936705.1 Croceicoccus sp.
GCCATGAGGTCCATGTCGGCGATTACCGTTCCATCGACCTCCCGGTGGAGCATGCCGCGGCCGTGATCGGGAACCCTCCCTTCGAATTTAACGTCTTCAACGCTTTCCTCGATCGGTCCCACCCGCTTCTTGACGATGGCGGCCAGGTCATCATGCTCCTGCCCGCATATTTCTTCCAGACCGCCAGCAATGTCGTGCGCTGGAACAGGCAATGGTCGATGAGTCAGGAGATGATGCCGCGCAACCTATTCTCGGGTTTGAAACTCCCGCTCATGCTCGCCCGCTTCACCCGCGATCCCAAGCCATCTTTGCGCGGCCTCATCCTCTATCACGAAACAGCGGCTATCAGTGATATGCCCAAAGTCTATCGGGAAGCCCTATCCGAAGGCCGCTCGGGCTGGGCTGCGTGCGTCGAACAAGCCCTCAAGAACCTAGGCGGTAGCGCCGCCCTCCAGAACATCTACCAGGAAATCGAGCCCCGCCGGCCAACAGCAAACAGGTTCTGGCGCGAGAAGATCAGGCAAGTCCTACAACAACGTGGACAGCGCGAAGCGGATGGGCAATGGAGGATGGCCGCATGAGCCTACCTCAATCCGATTTCTCATTTGTCGCCGAAGGAGGGCTGCCAGCTTTAGCGGCCGCCTTGACCTCGATCGGCATAACGACCGAAGAGCGTGCCGGCGCTGATGGCTTCCTCGCTGGCGTAGCGATCGAGCGCGGCGCCATCTTCTACGATCCGAGCGCCGCGATTTCGGACATCCTCCACGAAGCTGGCCATTTGGCGACCATGCCTGCTGCAGGGAGACCTCACGCAAGCGGCAACATCGCCAAAGCACATCGTGTGCTCGGGATGATGATGGAACAGCGAACCAAAGAGGTGGTGCACGACGACTTCATTCAGGCTTGCCTCCAATGCTCCGATCCCGAAGCCACCGCATGGGCGTACGCTTTCGGAACCGCATGTGGTTTCAGACCCGAACAGATCATTTCCTCAGAGCAATATGACGGCGAGGGCGAAGCTGTACGACTGGGACTTAGCCTTGGAGCCTATGTCGGGGTGAACGGGCTCAGAGCCGCCGGTTTCCTCGACAGGACCCGCGATTTTCCGAAGCTAAGAAAGTGGACTCAGGACGCGGAATAACACCCGTCCTTAGCGCATTGGAGATACCATCAGCACCGAAG
>JAPYSD010000261.1 GCA_029936705.1 Croceicoccus sp.
CAGCTTTGGCGGGTGGAAGCGCAGCGCGTTCGGCGACACGAACCAGTACGGCATGGAAGGCATGCGGTTCTGGACCAAGGTCAAGACCGTGACCCAGCGCTGGCCCGACGGCGGTGTCGGCGACGGGGCGAACGCGTTTCTGATCCCCACCTTGTAATCGCGCTCGGCACTATTCCTTCAGGACACCTCCGCGCTATGCGGCGTTGTCAGGAATAGTGCCGAGGCAATCGCAAAGGAGACGCCATGCCCCCGATCAAGACGGCTGCCAGGATGACCCGCGCGTTGGCCTTCGCCAGCGTACTGGCGCTGGCCGGCTGCGGAGCGCCATCATCCGACCAGGACGAAGGGCAGGAAACGGAAACCGTCGCCAGTCCCGAACCCAGCCAGGAGACAGCCCCGGCGGCGACGCAGGCAAGGGCGATCCCGGCCGATTTTCGCGGCGACTGGGGCATGAACGCTGCCGATTGCGAGGGGGGCGCGGCCGCCAAGGGCTTGCTTGAGATCAACGCGGACTCGCTCAATTTCTACGAATCGGTCGGAACGCTGAGCGATACGGCGACCGTCGGCCCGAACTCGGTCCAGGGCCTCTTCGCCTTCGAGGGCGAGGGCATGGAGTGGACCCGCGAGATGCGACTGCAATTGCGTGATGACGGGGATGTCCTCGTCCGGACCGAACTGGGTGACGGCGCGATGCCGGGCACCTTCGAATATCAAAGATGCACGGCGGAAGGGGTATGACCATGAAGCGCGAAGCAACGATGCTGGCCCTGGCGGCCATGGCGCTAGCTGGCTGTACGACCACGGGCGAACCGGAGCCCGTCCGGATGGGCGCCGATGGCAGCTGCAACGCCGACAGCGTGCAGGACCGCATCGGCCAGGGCGCCACGGCGGAACTGGGCGCGCAGCTCCTGGCGGCAACGGGTGCGCGCACCTTGCGCTGGGCCCCGCCCCGCAGCGCGATGACGATGGACTTCCGGCCCGATCGGCTGACCGTGTCCTATGACGATAACATGGCGATCGATCGGATCATCTGCGGATAAGACGCCTGCGACGCCATCAAGAAGAACAGAGGAACCATGACAGGCCAGTTCGACCTTACCGAAGACCAGAAGGCGATACAGGAGATGGCGCGGCGCTTTGCCGCCGATGCCATCACGCCCCACGCCGCCGAATGGGATGAAAAGAAGATCCTGCCCCGCGACACGCTGACCCAAGCGGGCGAGCTGGGCTTCGGCGCTATCTACGTGTCCGAGGAGTCGGGCGGGATCGGGCTGGGCAGGCTGGAATCCGCGCTGATCATGGAAGCGCTGGCCTATGGCTGCCCATCGACCAGTGCCTTCATCTCGATCCATAACATGGCCAGCTGGATGATCGATTGCTTCGGCGGTGACGCGGTCAAGGACAAGTACCTGCCGTCGCTGGTGACGATGGAGAAACTGGCCAGCTATTGCCTGACCGAACCCGGTTCGGGGTCCGATGCCGCCGCGCTGAAAACCAAGGCGGTCGACAAGGGCGACCACTGGGAAGTGACGGGGTCCAAGCAGTTCATCTCGGGCGGCGGGGTGAACGAGCTTTACGTCACCATGGTCCGCACCGGCGAGGATGGACCCAAGGGCATCACCTGCATGGTGATCGAAAAGGACATGGAGGGCGTATCCTTCGGCGCGCAGGAAAAGAAGCTGGGATGGAATTCCCAGCCGACCGCCGCGCTCATCCTGGACAAGGTGAAGGTGCCCAAGGACAATATCGTCGGCGCCGAAGGGCAGGGCTTTGCCATCGCGATGCAGGGGCTGGACGGCGGCCGCCTGAACATCGGGGCCTGCTCGTTGGGCGGGGCGCAGCGCGCAATCGACGAGGCACTAGCCTATGTGAAGGATCGGCAGCAGTTCGGCCGCGCCATCGCCGATTTCCAGAACACGCAGTTCACGCTGGCCGAAATGGCGGCCGAGCTGGAGGCGGCGCGCGCGCTGCTCTATCTCGCCGCGGCCAAGGTGACGGCGGGATCGCCCGACAAGACGCGCTTTGCGGCCATGGCCAAGATGATTTCCACCGAGACCGGCAGCAAGGTCGTCGACCGTGCGCTGCAGCTGTTCGGCGGATACGGCTATCTCAAGGAATACCCGGTCGAGAAGCTGTGGCGCGACCTGCGCGTCCACTCGATCCTGGAAGGCACGAACCAGATCATGCGCATGATCGTCGGGCGGGAGATGGTGCGATGAGCGAGGTGCTGATCCACACCCATGGCGCCGCCGGCAGCAAGACCGGCCATATCTCGCTGAACCGGCCCAAGGCGATCCATTCGCTGACGATGGAAATGTGCGAGGCGATGATCGCCGCGCTGCTGGAATGGCGCGATGATGACGGCGTAAAGGCCGTGATCATCGACCACGCCGAGGGCCGCGGGTTCTGCGCGGGCGGTGACGTGACCCTGCTGCGCAATTCCGCATTGCAGGACGGCGGCGAGTCGGGCCGGGCATTCTTCCATACCGAGTACCAGCTCAACCACCTGCTGTTCACCTTTCCCAAGCCCGTGGTCGCCTTCAAGGACGGCATCACCATGGGCGGCGGTGTCGGCATTTCGCAGCCTGCACGCTACCGCGTCGTGACCGAGAATACGCGCTATGCCATGCCCGAAACCGGCATCGGCCTGATCTGCGACGTCGGCGGCGGCTGGTACCTGTCGCGCCTGCCCGGTCAGCTGGGCAAGTTCCTGGGCCTGACGGGCGCAAGGCTCGACGGGGCGGAATGCCTGTGGGCAGGGCTGGGCACGCATTACCTAGACAGCAGCGCCATGGCCGAGGCCAAGGCCCGCATCATCGAGCAGCCCGGCCAGATTGAGGAAACGCTGGGCACGCTATCGGTCGAAGCGCCTGAGCCGCGGCTTAAGGGCAACATGGAGCGGATCGACCGCCTGTTCGCGGGCGATACGCTGGCCGAGATCATGGACGCGCTCGAGGCTGATGGCAGCGAGTGGGCGTCCAAGGAATTCAAGACCCTGCGCGGCAAGAGCCCCATGACCTGCGAACTGGTCCTGCAGCAATTGCGCGAAGGGGCAGAGGCAGGCACCTTTGCCGACAACATGGCGATGGAGTACCGCGCCGCAGGCCGCGCCATCATGCTTCCCGACTTCGCCGAGGGCGTGCGCGCCCTGATCGTCGACAAGACGGGCGATCCCAAATGGAACCCCGCCACGGTCGCCGAGATCGATCCTAACGCGGTCGATGCGGTCTTCGCACCGCTCCCGCCCGAACAGGAATGGAAACCGCTATGAGCTATGAAACGATCCTTGTCGAAACGCGCGATGCCGTCACGCTGGTGACGCTCAACCGGCCAAAGGCGCTGAACGCGCTGAATACGCAGGTGCTGGCCGACCTTGTCGATGCGTTCGCCGCTTATGAAGCGGACGACAGCCAGCGATGCCTGGTGCTGACCGGCAGCGGCGACAAGGCGTTCGCCGCAGGCGCCGACATCAAGGAAATGCTCGACAAGCAGGCGGCCGATTTCTTCCTCGAGGATTTCTTCGCTGGCTGGACCGCCGACCTTGTCAAGAAGACGCGCAAGCCGTGGATCGCGGCGGTCAACGGCTTTGCGCTGGGCGGCGGTTGCGAACTGGCGATGATGGCCGATTTCATCCTCGCCGCGGATACGGCGAAGTTCGGGCAGCCCGAAATCAAGCTGGGTGTCGCCCCTGGCATGGGCGGATCGCAGCGGCTGACCCGCGCGATCGGCAAGTCCAAGGCGATGGAGATGTGCCTTACCGGCCGGATGATGGGCGCCGAGGAAGCAGAGCGTGCCGGCCTGGTCGCTCGCATCGTTCCCGCGGACGAATTGCTGGACGATGCGTTGAAAACGGCGGCTGCGATTGCCGCCATGCCGCCGATGGCCGCGATGATGAACAAGGAAATGGTCCACATGGCGTTTGAGACGACGCTGGACCAGGGCCTGGTCGCCGAACGGCGCATGTTCCAGATCCTGGCCGCGACCGAGGACAAGGCCGAGGGCATGTCCGCGTTCGTCGAGAAGCGCGAAGGACAATGGAAAGGGCGCTAAGACGCCCTTCGGTTAAGAACAAGAGAGGATTTGAAGCATGAAGATCGCCTTCATCGGCCTAGGCAACATGGGCGGCGGCATGGCCGCGAATCTGGCGAAAGCAGGCCATGAGGTGCGCGCTTTCGACCTTAGCGAGACCGCATTGGCGCATGCGCGTGACGCGGGATGCACCGGTTTCGGCTCGGCCCGGGAAGCGGTGCAGGGCGTTGATGCGGTGGTTTCCATGCTGCCCAACGGCCAGATCGTCGACAAGGTCTACACCGACGAGGTGATCGGACACGCACCTGCGGGAGCGCTGCTGATCGATTGTTCAACCATCGACGTGGCGACCGGGCGCAAGGTGATCGAGGCTGCCGCAAAGGCGGGCCACGACATGGTCGATGCGCCCGTATCGGGCGGCATCGCGGCGGCGAACGGCGGAAACCTGACCTTCATGGTGGGCGGCACCGACAGCGCCTTCGAACGCGCCGAGGCAGTGCTAGAACCGATGGCCAAGGCGGTGATCCGCGCCGGTGACGCCGGTGCAGGGCAGGTGGCCAAGATGTGTAACAACATGCTGCTGGCCTGCCACATGATCGGCACCTGCGAGGCGCTCAAGCTGGCGGAACGCAATGGTCTCGCCATGGACAAGTTTCACGAGATCAGCTCGAAATCGACCGGCTATTGCTGGTCGCTCAACGACTACACGCCGGCGCCCGGTGTCGGGGCGTCCAGCCCTGCGGACAACGGCTATGCGGGCGGGTTCGCCGTGGCGCTGATGCTCAAGGATCTGAAGCTGGCGATGGACGCGGCCGAACGCAGCGGGGCCAAGGTGGACCTAGGCAGCAAGGCGGCGGAAATCTACGCAGCCGCAGACGCGGCAGGCCTTGGCGGCAAGGACTTCGGAGCGATCTTCGAGACGCTCTAACCCTCGCTCTCGGGCAGTTCCTCTCCCGACGGCGCGCGCAGGATGGGCGCGCCGCCGCGGTAGAGGTGCTCCAGCACCACGCGGTGCAGCGGGCGCTTGAACTCCACGCCATAGAACGACCCCTCGTTCCAGCAGATGCGCGCCGGAAAGGCGGAGATGTGCCCCATGGTGAGCATGATGTCCGCCCCGATCGGAAGCTGGTACATGCGCTCCAGCAGGCGGCAGCCCTTGGGCGAAAGGTCGATGATGATGGCCGCCCGCTCGCGTCCGTTGCTGACGCGGTAGAGCCCGTGGACGGTTACTCGCGAGCGGTCTTCGATGCGCAGGTTCATGGCGGCTCCCGGCTATAGTGGCGCGTGCGCTCTAACACCGCTCCGCGCGGTGCAGCAGCGCGGGGGCGCAGTTTTCCCCCGTGTATCTGCGGCGCCTGCCGCGGTTACAGCAGGCGCTTTTCCTCCAGCAGGTCGGGCAGGTCGTTCTCGTACAGCACGACGTCTTCAGGCTTTGCATCGGCTTTCAAGGCCTTGCGCGCCTCGCTGAAACTCGCGACCTCGACCGCGGGTTTGCCTGCCGCGGCCAGTGCGCCGGTAAAGCTGGCGATGCGCGGCGGGTTCACGGCATAGATCACGTCGGCCAGTCCCGCGGCATATTCGCCCAGCTTGGCGTGGACACGGTCGTG
>JAPYSD010000262.1 GCA_029936705.1 Croceicoccus sp.
CGGAAATTCATCGAGATCGCGGTGACGGGTGCCAAGTCGTACGACAGCGCGCGGCGGATCGGCCTGGCCATCGCCAATTCGCCGCTGGTCAAGACCGCCATCGCGGGCGAGGATGCGAACTGGGGCCGCGTGGTCATGGCGGTCGGCAAGGCGGGCGAACCGGCGGACCGCGACCGGCTTTCGATCGGTTTCGGCGGGGTGTGGACGGCCAGGGACGGCCAGCCGCTTGCCGATTATGACGAGGCGCCGGTGGCCGAGCACCTGAAGGGGCAGGACATTCGCATCGACGTCGACCTTGGCCTTGGCGAGGGGCGCGCGACCGTGTGGACCTGCGACCTGACCCACGGATACATCACCATCAACGCGGATTACCGGACATGAACAACGCTTTCGAAGCCCCCATCGAGTCCGTCGCCGCGCTGATGCGCGATGTCGCGGACACCGCGATCCTGCCGCGCTATCAGTCGCTGGCCGCCAGCGACATCGTCGAGAAGGCGCATGACGACCTGGTCACCATTGCCGACAAGGAGAGCGAGGCGATGCTGGCCGAGGGGCTGGCGAAGATCCTGCCCGAGGCGGCCATCGTCGGCGAGGAAGCCGCCCACGCGGACGGCGCGGTAATGGACCGGCGCGGGGCCGATCTGTGCTGGATCATCGATCCGCTGGACGGGACCAACAATTTCGCGCGCGGGCGCCCGCCCTTCGGCATATTGATCGCGCTTGCCGCAGGGGGCGAGACGATTGCGGGCTGGATCTGGGACCCGCTGCGCCAGCGCATGTGTCATGCGGAACGCGGCAAGGGCGCGCATGTCGATGGTGAGCGTATCGCCGCGCGCCCCACGGGCGAGGACAAGCCCGTCGCCGCGATCAGCACCTTGTTCCTGGACGAGGAGCAGCGCCACCAGGTGCAGCGCAATGTCGCGCCGCATTTCCGGCTGGTGGACATTCCGCGCTGCGCGGCGGAGCAATATCCGCGGCTGGCGCTGGGGGTGAACGATGTGTCGGTGTTCAACCGCACGCTGGCCTGGGACCACGCCGCGGGCGTGCTGTGGCTGAACGAGGCGGGCGGCAAGGCCGCGCGGCTAGACGGTTCGCCCTATCGCCCCGACCAGGACCAGCTTGGCCTGCTGGCAGCGGCGAGCCCGGCCCTGTGGGACAGGCTCGCCGACTGCATTCCCTGATTACAGTTCGGATTCCAGCCAGCCCTTGAGCTGGCTTTTCGGAGCGGCGCCCAGCTTCTGCGCGACCGCTTCGCCGTTCTTGAACAGCACCATCAGCGGGATCGACTGCACGCCGATCTGGCCGGGCACGCCGGTGTTTTCCATGATGTCCATCTTGGCGATGGTCACCTTCTCGCCCAGTTCCTCGCTGATTTCCTCGAGCGCGGGGGCGATCATCTTGCACGGTCCGCACCAGTCGGCCCAGAAATCGACCAGGACGGGCTTGTCGGACTTGAGGACGTCGTCCTCGAAGCTGGCGTCGGTGACGGCGATGGTCGGCATGGAAGTCTCCTTGAAAGTCGTGAAGCTGTCTTGACCGTATAGATAGGGCGGCGACCGGCAGACGCAAACCGCGCCTGCGGCAATGGTTTCTACGCCCCCCTTAACGCGGCCTTCTCGCGCGCCATGACATCTGCGGGGATCGCGAAGACACGCGGGGCGTGGGTGTAGAGCAGCAGCGCTTCGACCTCGCGGCCCGGGTGGATCTCCTCCAGCGCGCAGGCATAGGCGGCCATCTGGCGCAGATAGGCCGCGGGGACGGCGGCGAAATCCTCGGGCGGGCGGCGGGCGGTCTTGAAATCGACGATGCGGATCGGATCGCCTTTGGCGGCATCGCCCAGGTGCAGCCGGTCGACCGTGCCCGCGACGACGCGCGGGCCGATGGTGGCGGAGAACGACACCTCAGCCAGCGCCTCGGGTGCGAACAGATCGGCGCAGTCCGGGTCCATCAGCACGCGGATCGCGGCCTGCGCCATCTCCGCCCGCGTTTCTTCGGACAGGTCGGCGGCCTGCCGTTCCAGCCAGCGCGTCGCGGCATCGATGCGTCGTTCGGGCGGCAGTTCGGGCAGGCGTTCCAGCAGCCGGTGGATCAGCACGCCGCGCCGCGCGGCATCGACGCCGATCCCGCCCATCGGCGCGTGCGGCGGCTCGGCAGCCTCGTGCGGATCGCCCAGCGATGACGGCGCCAGCGGACGCGGCGGCGCAGGCTCGGCGCCCGCCGGGGCCAGCGCCCAGCCGGGCAGCAGCGCGAAATCGCGCTGCCTTGCGCCTGCGGGCATGCCGGGGGTGCGTTCGGCACCATGGCCCAGCTGCTTCATGCCGCCCCAGATCGGGTCCGCCAGCCACTCGTCCGCGGTGTCCCCGAACAGCGGCGCCAGCCGCGCGTACCAGCTATTGGCGGGCGGCTCGGTCTTCTTCGCCCGCAGCGCGCCAGCCAGGAAAAGCGCTTCCTCGGCCCGCGTCATCGCGACATAAAGGAGCCGCCAGTGTTCCTCGCGCTCTTCCCTTGCGGCGGTTTCCTCGGCTCTGGCGATCGGGCCCAGCTTCTCCGCCTTTTTCAGCGACGGCAGGGGCAGCGTGCGCGGCGCGAAGCCCGGCGCATCGGGCAGCGGTTCGGTCAGCTCCAGCGTGCGCGGCGGCGACAGGTCGGGATCGTCCGCCGCATCGGCCAGGATCACGATGGGGGCCTGCAGCCCCTTCGACCCGTGCACCGTCATCACGCGCACCAGCCCGCCCTGCTGGTCCGCCTCGCGCTTCAGCTCACCGTCGCCCGCCTCGAACCAGCGGATGAAGCCGGTCAGGCTGGGGGTCTGGCTGGCGCTGAAGGCCATGGCGGCGTTCAGCATCTCGTCGATCGGGTCGTTGACTTCGCCGCCCAGCCGCGCGGCCAGTCTGCGGCGCGCCTGCCATGGGCCGACCAGCATCCAGTGCAGCAGCGCCTGCGGCGTGTCGTAATCGGCAAGGCGCAGCAGGTCGTTCAGCATGGCCAGCGCCTGGCGCGGGCGATCGGCGGTGCTTTCGCGCAGGCGGTCGTAGAGCCGCACGCCCCTTTCGCGCCAGCCATGTTCCAGCAGCTCTTCCTGCGTCCAGCCGAAGATCGGCGACACCAGCAGACAGGCGAGCGAGAGGTCGTCCTCCGGCTGCGCGGCGAAGCGCATCGCCGCCATCAGGTCGCGCACGCCCAGCGGCGCGCCCAGCCGCAGCCGGTCCACTCCCGCGACGGGCACGCCCTTGGCATGCAGCCGCGCGACGATCAGCCCGGCAAGCTCCTTGCGCTTGCGCACCAGCACCATGACGTCGCCCGGCCCGGCCAGTCTTTCGCCGCCCTTCACCAGCGGGAAACCGGCGTCGATCCAGTGGCGGATCTGCACCGCGATATTCTCCGCCACGCGGCGGTCGGGGCGCGAGAGCCAGCCCTCGGCCCCTTCGTCGGCGTCCTCGTCCTCGCCGGTCGGATCGCCCACGGCGCGCCACATCACCACCTGTCCGGGCCGCTTTTCGCCCAGGTGCCGGCCGGGATCGTCGGCAAGGCCCAGCTGCTCCGGCCCGATCTCGGCGATGGCGGCATCGACGAAGTCCAGCACGGGCTGCGCGGTGCGATAGCTGCGGGCGAGGCCGTATTCGCGGAACGGGCGCGTTTCACCGCCGCCGCGCGTGAAGGACAGGTTCTCGATCGCGCCCGCCATGCGTTCCTTGACCCGGTCGCGGGCGCGCTGGAAATTCTCGGGGCTGGTGCCCTGGAAGCGGAAGATCGCCTGCTTGTAGTCGCCCACCACGAACAAGGTGCGCAGCCGGTCGCCGCGTGCGCCTTCGCCGGTAAAGAACTCCTCGGTCAGCGCGTCGATCACGTCCCATTGCGCGCTGTTCGTGTCCTGCGCCTCGTCCACCAGGATATGGTCGAACTGGCGGTCGAGCTTGTAGCGGATCCACGCCGCCAGGTCGGAACGCTTGAGCAGGCGCGCTGCCTCGGCGATCTGGTCGTCAAAATCGATCAGCCCGGCGCGGGCCTTTGCCTCGCCCCATTTCAGCGCAAAGGCACGGCCCAGGGTGAGCGCGGGGGCGAGCCACTGGGCGAGCGCGCCGAGGTTCTTCACCTCCTCCACCTTGTCGAGGCAAGTGATGGCCCGATACGCATATTCACCGTAGTCGGGGTCGATCCTGGACAGGTTTGCCAGATATTTGGGCTCACCCTTGTCGTTCATCAGCGCCTTGCGCAGATCGGCGCTGGAAGCCAGCCGCGCGGCGCAATCGCTCGCCAGCCACGCTCCGATCGGACCAGCCATCTTGCCTGCGGTCGCCGTGCCCCATGCCAGCAAGGCGTCATGACATCGACGCAGCGATTGCGTATCGAACGCTGCGTCTTCGCATAAGGATGCAACGGCTGCCGGATCGTGATCGGGCTTCAGCCCCAGCAGGCGGTGGACGCGCGGCAGCAGCGGGGGCACCCAGCTTCCGGTGCCTTCCCATGCGGCGCGCGCCTCGGCGCAGGCCATCAGGAAGCGTTCGATCGCGCCCTGGTCGGCGCGCAGCGACAGCGTGGCCAGCGCGTCGGTCAGCGAATTGTCGCCATGCTCTTCGGCATCGATCAGCAGTTCGGCCAGCGTGTCGCGCAGCAGCAGTTCGCGGTTGCGGTCCTCCATCGGACGCGTGCCGGGCACCAGCCCCGCCTCAAGCGGAAAGGCGGAGAGCAGCCACTGGGAGAACGCGTGGATCGTCTCGATCCGCAGGCCGCCGCCCGGGCAGTCGAGCACCGCGGCAAAGCGCGTGCGGGCGCGGGCGATATCCTCGGGCCCGAAATCCGCGCCGATGGCTTGCAGGTCCTTGGCCAGCGCGATCTCGTCCGCGCGGACCCAGCTGGCGAGCACGTCGTTGACGCGGTTCGCCATTTCCGCCGCGCCCGCCTTGGTAAAGGTCAGGCACAGGATCTGCGAGGGTTCGACGTCGCCCTGCAGCAGCAGGCGCAGCACGCGGGCCGACAGCACCTGCGTCTTGCCCGTGCCCGCGCTGGCGGACAGCCATACCGTGTCGGCGGGGTTCACCGCCTCGCGCTGGCTGCTCTGCAGCGGATAGACCTTGGCCGGGCCGCTCATTGGTCGCCGTCCTTCGCGCTGTCGCCCTGCGGACCGCGCCCCTGCCATTCGTCCAGCCGCATCAGCTGGTCATAGTCGTTATAGCCGGGCAGGTCGGGATTGAGCCGCGCGGTGAACGGCTGATCGCCCACGATCCAGCGGTCGAGCGCGTCGTGAAGCAGGCGTTCGCTCTCGGGCAGGAAATCCTCGCGCACGATGCCGCTTTTCTTGCGGCCTTCCAGGATCGGCTCGTCGCGATAGCCGAATTCGCCCGACTTGCGGTCGCGGGCGAGCGACCAGTATTCGAAGCGCGTCGGCTCGCCGCGCAGCTGGTCGAACCCCTCGTGCGCGGCGATCACGCCGGTGGTGCCCAGCTGCAGCGCGAAGCCCGCCGCCACTTCGGACGCGCGGGGCGGGTGGCCGGTCTTGTAATCGACGATGGCCAGCTCGCCGTCCGGCAGCCGGTCGATGCGGTCGGCGCGGGCGGTGATCTCGACGCCCTTGACCGTGATGCGGCCCTTTTCCTCGACCACCGCGAGCTCGCGCCCCTCGGCGC
>JAPYSD010000775.1 GCA_029936705.1 Croceicoccus sp.
GATAGGGTGAGAGCATCGTCTATATCGACGCCCAGATAGCGAACCGTGTTCTCGATGTTGGTATGCCCCAGCAATATCTGCACCGCCCTCAGGTTACCCGTGGCCTTGTAGATGATCGAAGCCTTGGTGCGCCGAAGCGAATGCGTCCCATATTCCCGCTTGTCGAGCCCGACCGTCGAAACCCATTCATCGACAAGCCGCGCGTATTGCCGGGTACTCAGGTGACCCTGATAATCCACTCTGCTGGGAAACACGAAGTTGAGGAATGAACCTCCTCTTCGTTCAAGCCAGGTGGTCAGGCTCTTTCGTGCCTCCGTCATGATCTCGAACTGGACGGGGCGTCGCGTCTTCTGCTGGATGACAGTTGCTCGATTACGAACGGTACATCCGCTTACCAGGTCGCCGATCCGGATTTTCACAAGATCACAGCCTCGCAGCTTGCTGTCGATGGCGAGGTCGAACAATGCCCGGTCTCGCATTCGCTTGTGCTCATCAAGGAAGAACCGGATGGCCCAGATGTCTCTCGGTTTCAGCGGGCGTTTAGGTCCGATAGTCTGTCCTGCATTCCAAGGCCGCCGATCGTGAATGGCGGGGTCTAGATCTGAATGTCCCATGGCACTTCTCCGATGGCCTGATTGGCCGAAGAGAGAATACCCGATCTTTCAGAACCGAACGTGGCCGAAGGTTTCCTACTCATAGGCGGATGGCGACGGGCTGATTGGGGCAGGCGCTGCTAACGCGCCACAGGCCTCGCGAGCTGCGCTTGATCGATCAAAAGTGAGCCCACAAAAATTCAAGGCAGTCCGCAGAAAATTGCTAAACCCTGCTATTGCGAATGCTTTTCATTACCTGCATAGAGGTCTCGATCATTATGATCGATATGCTGGGAGGTATTTTTGAAATTCACGAGAGTCGAACTGATGGCTTCGGCCGCAATAGTCGCTGCGATCGGTTCCGTCATTCCGTCGGCCCATGCGCAATCCCGCAGCGGCGAGGATAGGGCTAAGGCCGATGATGGGGAAATTCTTGTAACCGCGACAGGTTTGTCCTCTGCCATTTCCACGACCAAGACCGACTCCCCCATCATCGAATCGCCGCAGAGCATCTCCATCGTCAGCCGCGAGGAGATGGAACTTCGAGCCGCCGACACGATTGCCGATGCTCTGTCCTATAC
>JAPYSD010000263.1 GCA_029936705.1 Croceicoccus sp.
GTATTTCTCCAGCACGCCCGTCTCGAACAGCTTGAGCGCGGTATTGAGCGCGGTCTGCCCGCCCATCGTCGGCAGCAGCGCATCGGGGCGCTCTTTCGCGATCACGCGTTCGACGAATTCGGGTGTGATCGGCTCGACATAGGTGGCGTCGGCCATTTCCGGATCGGTCATGATCGTGGCGGGGTTCGAGTTGACTAGGATGACCCGGTACCCCTCTTCCTTCAGCGCCTTGACCGCCTGCGTGCCCGAATAATCGAACTCGCACGCCTGCCCGATGATGATCGGACCCGCGCCAATGATGAGGATGGAGGAGATGTCAGTGCGTTTGGGCATTATTGTTCTCGCCTAACGAATATCAGTATGCAGCAGGATGAGCGTTATCAGCGAAGCGCACCCACGAACTTCTCGAACAGGTAGAAACTGTCCTGCGGCCCCGGGCTCGCCTCGGGGTGATACTGCACCCCGAACGCCTTCTTGCCCGTAATCGCGATGCCGCAATTGGTGCCGTCGAACAGCGACTTGTGCGTTTCCACCACCCCTTCAGGCAGCGTATTGCCATCAACCGCAAACCCGTGGTTCATCGAGGTGATCTCGACCAGTCCCTCGGTGTCGCCCCAGTTGCCGCCGACGCGCTGCACAGGGTGGTTCGCGCCGCGGTGGCCCTGGAACATCTTGGCGGTCTTCGCGCCTGCGGCCAGCGCCAGCATCTGGTGGCCTAGGCAAATTCCGAACAGCGGCACATCGGCATCCAGCAGCGCCTTGATCACCGGCACCGCGTAGGCGCCCGTCGCCGCCGGATCGCCGGGGCCATTCGAGAGGAACACGCCGTCGGGCTTCAGGCTAATGATTTCGTCAAAGCCGGTCTCGGCAGGAACGACGGTGACCTTAGCCCCTGCCCGCACTAGGTTGCGGAAGATATTGTCCTTCGCGCCATAGTCGATCGCCACGACATGCGGGCGGCCTTCACCCGACGGTGCGCCATAGCCCTCGCCTAGCACCCAGTGCCCGCCGGTCCAGCCTTCGCTGATCTCACGGCTGACGTCCTTGGCAAGGTCCAGCCCTTCCAGCCCGCTCCACGCAGCGGCCTTGGCGACCAGCGCGTCGATGTCGAAATTGCCGCCGGGATCATGCGCGATCACCACGTTCGGCGCGCCCTGGATGCGGATGCGGCGCGTCAGCGCGCGGGTATCGAGGCCCGCGATACCGATCTTGCCCTTCTGCTCCATCCACGCGGGAAAATCGCCCATGGCGCGAAAGTTCGAGGGGTCGGTCACATCCTCACGGACCACGCAGCCCAGCGCCGAATCGACCTTGCCCTCGACGTCCTCGTCGTTGGCGCCGACATTGCCGATGTGCGGAAAGGTGAAGCAGACCACCTGCCCGGCATAGGAAGGGTCGGTCATGACTTCCTGGTACCCGGTCATCGCCGTGTTGAAACACAGCTCGCCCACCGCCTCGCCCGTGGCGCCGAAACCCTTGCCATAGGCGACGTGGCCATCGGCAAAGACGAGAACGGCGGTTGCCCCCTGGGGGATAGGCGCGTGCGAAGAAGCGGGGTCGGCCATGAGGCGCTCCGTTAGCTAGGGGTCCGGCGATATGTGCTAAGTCCCGTCCGCTAGAGATGGGAGCGCATACCGTCAAGCGGGCTTTCCGCATAAATGCGGGTAACTTCATCCAACTTCGGTTTGCATCGCCAGTAATCAAGCCTATCTCGCCAGCGGACTACCGGAACATTCCTTTCACAAGAGAAAAACCCATGCTTCGCGACGATCTCAAGGCCGCCCAGATCCAGGCAATGAAGGACAAGGACAAGGAGCGGCTGAACGCCGTTCGCCTGATCCTCGCCAAGATCAAGGACCGCGACATCGAACTGCGCACCAGCGAGGCGAGCGGCGACGACGATGCGCTGGTCATCGACGTGCTGCAGAAGATGGCGAAGCAGCGCCGCGAATCGATCGCGATGTACAACGAAGGCGGCCGCGCCGAGCTGGCCGAGGCCGAGGAAAAGGAACTGGCCGTGATCGAGGAATTCCTCCCCGCGCAGATGAGCGAGGAGGAAACGAGGGCCGCGATCGAGGACATCAAGGCCGAGACCGGCGCCAGCGGCATGAAGGACATGGGTAAGGTCATGGCCGAGCTCAAGGCGCGCCACGGCACCGAACTGGACATGAGCAAGGCGAGCGCGCTGGTAAAGGCGTCGCTGTCCTGACGCTTGCCGCGACTGGTGCGCTGCGCCATTAGAAACCGATGGCGCTCTCACCCCAATGGCTGGATGAACTGAGGTCGCGGACCACGCTGTCCGCGCTGATCGGCCGCACGGAAAAGCTGCAGCGCGCCGGGCGCGAGTTCAAGGCGTGCTGCCCTTTCCATAACGAGAATACGCCCAGCTTCTACGTCAACGACGAGAAGCAGTTCTATCACTGCTTCGGCTGCGGCGCGCATGGCGACGCGATCCGCTGGATGACCGACCAGCGCGGCCTGCCCTTCATGGACGCGGTCAAGGAACTGGCCGAGCAGGCCGGGATGGAAGTGCCCGCGCCCGACCCCCGCTATGCGCAGGCGGCGGAGCAGCGCGCCTCGCTGCACGACGTGCTGGGCGAGGCGCAGGCCTGGTTCGTGCGCAATCTGGCCGGTCCCGGCGGCGCTGAGGCGCGGGCCTATCTGAAGCAGCGCGGCATCTCCGATGCGCAGATCCGCGAATTCGGTTTCGGCTATGCCCCCGATGCCAGGGGCGCCATTGCCGAGGCGCTGTCGGGCTTCGAACGCGACATGCTGGTCGAGGGCGGCCTGCTGATCTCGGTCGAGGACAAGGAGCCATACGACCGGTTCCGCGGGCGGCTGATGCTGCCGATCCAGGACCGGCGCGCCCGCGTCATCGGCTTTGGCGGGCGCATCCTGAACAAGCCCGAGGGATCGGGCGCACCCAAATATCTCAACTCGCCCGACACGCCGGTCTTCGACAAGGGCCGCACGCTCTACAACATTCACCGCGCATCCGCCGCATCACGCCAGAGCGACCGGCTGGTCGTGGTCGAGGGCTACATGGATGTCGTCGCCCTCGCCGGCGCGGGGATTGCCGAAGCGGTGGCCCCGATGGGGACGGCGCTGACCGAGCAGCAGATCGAACTGCTGTGGCGCATGGTCCCTGTCCCGGTGCTGTGCTTCGACGGCGACGCGGCGGGGCAGCGCGCCGCAATGCGGGCGGTGGAACGCGCCCTGCCCATGCTGCGCCCCGGACACAGCCTGTCGATAGTAACGCTGCCCGAGGGGCTGGACCCCGACGATCTGCTCCGCCGCGACGGCCCTGCCGCGATGAAGACCCTGCTGGGCCAGGGCGAAAGCCTGCTCGACGTGATCTGGCGGCACGAGCGGGCCGCGATGGTGCAGAGCACGCCGGAAGCCAAAGCGGGGCTGAAGGAGCGGCTGATGGCCCATGCCGATGCCATCCAGCATCCCGACATCCGCGCCCTCTATGCGCGCGAACTGCGCGACCGGTTTTCCGAATTCGCGTTTCCCCCGCGGGCGCAGCGCCCCTTCGTGCCCCACCGGCAGCAGGGCAAGGGGCGCGGGTTCGACCGGTTCGGCAGCACGAACGCCCCGCCCTCGCCCCTGCTGCGCCAGCTTGGTCCCGCCACCGCGCGCACGCGGCTCATGGGCGCGGTCATCCTGGGCCTTGCCCGCCATCCCGCCCTGCTGGCCGCGCATGCCGAGCAGATCTCGCAGCTTCGGCCCGAGGACGCGGGACAGGCCCGAATCCTCAATGCATTGCTCGAACTGGCAGAAACCGGGCAAATCGGTAGCAGTTCGCTTGAAAGTCCCGATATTCCCGCCATATTGGCCGAGCGTGGACTGGGCCTGCCCCCTGGGGATGCGATCGGCGGCATGAAACTTGCCTTCCTGTCCGATCGAACGATGGAGCCCGAGGCCACGACGGAATTGACGGAGGCGATCTCGCTGCTGGTCGAAAGACCCGCGATCGAGGCAGCCCTCGTGGCGGCAACCGCGCGGTTCGGCGATGATCCGGAAGGGTCTTTTGCCGAGCAGCAGCGTTTGTTGAAGAGAAAGCTGGAATTCGACGCCCGCCTCATGCAAATGGCGGCCATGCGAGGTGGAAACCAGTAGAATTCAGGCTGGCAGGAAATCATTAGATCAGACGCCCCGGCGGGTCCCGATTTCACGGACCGGCGGGCGGAAGATCAGACAGATGAATAGGCGGTAATGGCGACCAAAACGACAAATGGCAGCGGTAGCGATGGCGATGCACCGCTGATCGACCTTAACGAAGCATCCATCAAGAAGCTGATCGCTCGCGCCAAGAAGCGCGGCGTGATTACCTATGACGAGCTGAACGAGGCCCTGCCGCAGGACCAGATGTCGTCCGAGCAGATCGAGGACGTGATGTCCGCGATCTCGGAGATGGGCGTCAATATCGTCGAGAACGACGACGATTCCGAAGAGGGCGAGGACACGCCCGACGAAATCGATTCGTCGGATGACGACGACGATTCCGATTCCGACGACGGCACCGCGCCCAAGGATCACAAGGCACCCGTCAAGAAGAAGGAAACGGTCGAGCGGACCGACGACCCCGTGCGCATGTACCTGCGCGAGATGGGGGCCGTCGAACTGCTCAGCCGCGAGGGCGAGATCGCCATCGCCAAGCGGATCGAAGCCGGCCGCGACATGATGATCATGGGCCTGTGCGAAAGCCCGATCACCTTCCACGCCATCATCCAGTGGTCCGAGGCCCTCAACAACGAGGAAATGCAGCTGCGCGAGATCCTCGATCTTGACGCGATGCTGTCCAAGGAACCCGCGCCCGAGAACCTCAACGACGACGACGAGGGTGACGGCGAGATTTCCGAGGAAACCGCCGGACCGTCCTACAAGGAGGACGATGACGAGGACGACGAGGAAGAGAACGGCGAAGGCGAAGACGGCGAGGAAGGCGAAAGCCGCCGCAAGGACGACGACGACGAGGACAACACCCTCTCGCTCGCCCAGATGGAAGCTGCGCTCAAGCCGGACGCGCTGGAGCGCTTCGCCCGCATCACCAAGCTGTTCCGCAGCTTCGAAAAGCTGCAGAACGAGCGTGTCGACGCGATGGGCCGCGGTGAATCCTTCGCCAAGGGCAAGGAAGACAAGTACGAGAACCTGCGCGAGGAGCTGACCGCCGAGGTCGAGTCCGTGCAGTTCCACGCGACCAAGATCGAGTTCCTGGTCGACAATCTCTATGCCTTCAACCGCCGCCTGACCGCGCTTGGCGGCCAGATGCTGCGCCTTGCCGAACGGCACAAGGTGAAGCGCGCCGATTTCCTCCAGTCCTATGTCGGGCACGAGCTTGACGAGGGGTGGCTGACCGGCGTTTCGAAGAAGGACAAGAAATGGGCCGCCTTCGCCGAGAAGGAAGGCGACGCGGTCGAGCGTATTCGCGCCGAGATCGCCGACATCGCCAGCCAGACCGGCATGGCCCTGCCCGAGTTTCGCCGCATCGTGAACATGGTGCAGAAGGGCGAGCGCGAGGCGCGTATCGCCAAGAAGGAAATGGTCGAGGCGAACCTGCGTCTCGTGATCTCGATCGCCAAGAAATACACCA
>JAPYSD010000264.1 GCA_029936705.1 Croceicoccus sp.
CGCCCAGCATGGTGATGGTCTTGATGTCGGCCTGGATACCCGCGCCGCCCGAACTGTCGGACCCGGCGATGACCAGTATGCGCGGCGTCGTCATTTGCGGGCCAGGTGATCCTGCACGTGCCTGCTGCGCGTGGGCCGGTCGGTCAGCTCGCCGTCGCAATTGGGGCAGGTGTCGTCCAGCGCCTCGGCACATGGGGCGCAAAAGGTGCATTCCAGGCTGCAGATGAAGGCACCATGCGCCTCGGCAGGCAGCGCCTCGCCGCAGCGTTCGCACGATACGCGCATTTCCAGCATCAGTTCGCTCCCACCGCGTCGCAGATCGCGTCGACCACGCTGTTGACTTCGCCCTCGTCGTCGCCCTCGGCCATGACGCGGATGACGGGTTCGGTCCCCGACTTGCGGATCACCAGCCGCCCGCGCCCTTCCAGCTGCGCCTCGGCATCGGCGATCAGCTTGCGGACCGCGTCGGTTTCCAGCGGATTGCCCGCGAAGCGCACGTTCTTCAGCACCTGCGGGACCGGGTCGAACAGGTGCAGCATCTCGCTCGCCCGCTTGCCCGATCCGACCAATGCGGCCAGCACCTGCAGCGCCGCGACCGTACCATCGCCCGTGGTCGCGTGGTCGAGCAGGATCATGTGGCCCGATTGCTCGCCGCCCACGTTGAAGCCGCCGCTGCGCATCTTTTCCAGCACATAGCGGTCGCCGACCGCGGTGCGGACCAGCGACAGCCCTTCGCCCTCGAGGAAGCGTTCCAGCCCGAGATTGCTCATCACCGTGGCCACCACGCCGCCGCCGCGCAGCCGCCCGTCGCAATTCCAGTCGCGCCCGATCAGCGCCATGATCTGGTCGCCGTCGACCGTGCGGCCCTTTTCGTCGACCACGATCAGCCGGTCGGCATCGCCATCCAGCGCGATGCCGATATCCGCGCTCTCGGCCACCACGCGGTCCTGCAGCGCCCTGGGGCTGGTCGATCCGACGCCGTCGTTGATGTTCAGGCCGTTGGGCTCCACGCCCATCGACACCACCTCGGCCCCCAGTTCCCACAGCGCGGGAGGCGTCACGTCATAGGCCGCGCCGTTCGCGCAATCGACCACGATCTTCAGCCCGTCGAGCCGCATATCGGTCGCCAGCGAGTTCTTGACCGCGTGGATATAGCGCCCGCGCGCATCGTCGATCCGCCGCGCGCGGCCGATGTCCTTGGACGGTACCAGCAGCTGTTCCTGGTCCAGCATCATCTCGACCGCCAGTTCGTCCTCGTCCGACAGCTTGAAGCCGTCGGGGCCGAACAGCTTGATGCCGTTGTCCTCGAACGGATTGTGGCTGGCCGAGATCATCACGCCCAGGTCCGCGCGCATCGAACGCGCCAGCAGCGCGACCGCGGGGGTGGGCATCGGGCCCAGCAGCACCACGTCCATCCCCACGCTGGTAAAGCCCGCCACCATCGCGCTTTCCATCATGTAGCCCGACAGGCGGGTGTCCTTGCCGATGACCACGCGGTGCTTGTGGGCGCCGCGCAGGAAATAGGTACCGGCCGCCTGGCCCACCTTCATCGCCATGCTGGCGGTCATGTTGCCCGCGTTGGTGCGCCCGCGAATGCCGTCGGTGCCGAAATATTTACGTCCCAAGTCGAATGCCTTCAGATCGGATCAAGCGTCTTGCGCGAGTGGCCGCGCGGCTGCATGGAAACTCTCCCATGAATTCGCTTCATGTCACCTGCGGCCTGCGCAGGAAAGGGGGACCATCATTCCAGACGACGCCATGCAGCACCAGCCGGACGCGAAACCGCGTCATTCGGCTACGCTGGAGACGCCCGATATCCGCATGCCGACATGGCTGACGCTGGGGGGATTGCTGGCGGGCATCGTGCTGGGCACCGCGTCGCGGGGAACGGGCGGAGAGGGGTGGATCGAACAGATCCTGAGTCCTGTCGGCACGCTGTGGCTGAACGCGTTGCAGATCACGATCGTGCCGCTGGTCGCGTCGCTGGTGATCACCGGCATGATGCACATGGCGCGCGCGGCGCAGGCGGGGCGCATGGCGGCGCTGACGCTGGGCACCTTCGCCGCGATCCTGGTGACGGGCGCGGTCATGGCCGCGTTCCTGACGCCCGCGATCCTGGCGGCCTTTCCGGTGCCCGCCGGCGTGGCCGAGGGTTTCGCCGCCGACCTTGCAAATGTAGAGGCAGGGCCGCTGCCCGCGTTCGGCGATTTCCTGACATCGTTCATTCCCACCAACATCATCGCCGCCGCGGCCGAGACCGCGATGATACCGGTGGTGATCTTCGCGGCCGCCCTGGCCGTGGCGGCGACCCGGCTGGGGCCGGTGCAGCGCGACGCCATCGCGCTGTTCTTCGCCAGCATCGCCAATGCCATGCTGGTCATCATCGGCTGGGTGCTGCGGGTTGCCCCGCTTGGCGTGTTCGCGCTGGGCGCGCGGCTGGGGGCGAATGTCGGGCTGACCGCGGTGGCGACGCTGGGGCATTATATCCTGGTCGTATCGTCCGTCGGCATGGCGATATTCGCGGCCGCCTATCTGATCGCGGCCATCAAGGGGAGGGCGGGCTTCCCCGCCTTCGTCCGCGCCATCCTGCCCTCGCAGGCCGTGGCGCTGTCGACGCAGAGCTCGCTCGCCAGCCTGCCGCCGATGCTGGCCGCGGCGCGGCGGCTGGGCATTGCCGAGGATACGGCGGATTTCGTGCTGCCCATGGCGGTGACCGTGTTCCGCGCGACCGGTCCGGCCATGAACCTGGCGGTCGCGATCTATACCGCGCACCTGCTGGGCATCGACATCACCGCCTCGGCCATCTTCGCGGGGATCGTCGTCGCCTCGCTCACCACGCTGGGTTCGGCATCGCTGCCGGGATCGATCAGCTTCGTTTCCGCGATCGGCCCGATTTCCATTGCCATGGGCCTGCCGGTCGCGCCGCTGGCGATCCTGGTCGCGGTCGAGGTGCTGCCCGACATCATTCGCACCATCGCCAACGTGACGATGAATGTTGCGGTAACCGGCGCGATCGATCGCCATGCGCCCGTCACGGCCCCCGATCGCGCATGATGATTTCAAAATCCTGCCCGAAATACCGTTCTCGCAACTCAATCGGCCCTTGTGGATTGGTATAACGAGCCCCAAGTCCCTCCCCGCGAGATCAACAGGAGAAAACACATGGCAATTGCCTTTCCCGACCTTCCCTATTCCCACGATGCGCTGAGCCCGGCGATCTCGGACGAGACGCTGAAGACGCACCACGGCAAGCATCACAAGGCCTATGTCGACAAGACGAACGCCGCGATCGAAGGCACCGACATGGCCGGCTCTTCGCTGGAAGAGATCATCGCCAGCGCCGATTCCAAGGGCGACAAGGGCCTGTTCAACAACTCGGCGCAGAGCTGGAACCACGCGTTCTACTGGCATTCGATGACGCCCAGCGGCGGCAAGCCCTCGGGCGACCTGGCAGCGGCCATCGACAGCGCCTTCGGCTCGGCCGACGCTTTGATCGAGAAGCTGCAGTCGGCAGGCGCCGGCCACTTCGCCAGCGGCTGGGTGTGGCTCGCCGCGGATTCGAGCGATAAGCTCTCGATCGAGGAAACGCACGATGCGGGCACGCTCGCCATCGGCGGCAAGAACCCGCTGCTCACGCTCGACGTGTGGGAGCACGCCTACTACCTCGACCACAAGAACGTGCGCCCGGATTACCTGAAGGCCGTCACCACCGGCCACATCAACTGGGATTTCGCGGCCGAGAACATGGCCCGCGGCAGCACCTGGAAGTATCCTTCGTAAGGACGCGCGTCAGAACTGACGACAGCAACAAGGGGCCGGGCGGAAACGTCCGGTCCTTTTGCGTCAGTCGCGCTCTTCGTCTTCCGGCTGGACGAACAGCGGCTCTCCGAACAGGAAGCCGACGATATTGGGATGGCCCAGGTGCTGGAAGATCGCGATCAGCGTGATCAGGATCGGCACCGACAACAGCGCGCCCAGCACGCCCCAGATCCAGGTGAAATAGCTGATCGCGATCAGGATCAGCACCGGGTTCACGGTAAAGCGCTTGCCCAGGATGGCGGGCGTCACGACATTCGCCTCGACCGCGTGCAGGCCGAGATAGGCGCCCGCGGGCACCAGGCCCAGCAGCAGGGTTTCCGCCGTGCCCATGCCGACCAGCAGCAGGATGCCGGTCATGATCAGCGGCCCGACATAGGGCAGGAAATTCAGCAGCGCGGCCAGCCCGCCCCACATCACCGGCGCGTCCAGCCCCAGCGCCCATGCACCCAGCGCGGCGACCACGCCGACGCCCGCGTTGATGAGGCCGACGGTCAGGATATAGCTTGCCACCCGGTCCTGCACGTCGCGGATCGCACGCGCGGCACGCAGCGAGGACGTGAACTCCGCCCTCTCGAGCAGCAGCCGGCGGCGCAGGCGCACGCGTGCCTCGATCATGAAGAACGCCATCAGGAAGGTCAGCAGCGTTTCCAGCACCAGCATCGGCGTCGCCAGCGCAACTCGCTCCACCATGGAAGGGGTCGCGAGCACGACTTCGCGCGCGCTGGTGCGGCCCGCCAGTTGCCCCAGACGTCGGTTGAGGTCGTTGATCCAGTCGAGCTGTCCGCGAAACTGCGTGAACGATTCGTCGATCGACGCGACCAGCTGCGGCACCCGGTCGAACAGGGCGATGGCGGGGTTGAGGATGGTGGCAAGCGCGATCACCACGATGGCGATGAACACGATCACCGCCATGAACGATGCGATGATATTGGGCAGACCCATGCGCGAAAGGCTGTCGGCCAGCGGCGACAGCACGATCGTCAGCACCAGAGCCGTCACCAGCGGCAGGAACAGCACCGAACCGATCGACAGCACGAAGGGCAACGCCAGAAACAGGCCCACGCCCAAGATCAGCAACAGCCCCGATGCCAGGCGATTGAGGTCGCGCGATACCCAGATGACGGTGCGGCTCGATGGGCCGTCACCGCCACTGTCGATATCGAAACGGTCGATCAAAACCGGCTCGGCATTGGTGCCGTCCGGTGTCGTATCGGCTCTGGGTTCGGCAGAATTGTCCATGGCGGCCCCCCGACCGGCTCTAATCCCACACGATAGACGCGAATCAGTTGTTCCCGTTTACCTGCGGTTCGGCCATTTCGTCGAGTTCGCCCATGATTGCGTTGTGCGCAACCGCGTCCTTGGTAGAGCGCTGCGGAATGTCGCCGTCGTCCAACATGGCATTGAGCGCGGAGCGGGCGCGGCCCACCCGGCTCTTGATCGTGCCGACGGCGCAGCCGCAGATCTCGGCCGCTTCTTCATAGCTGAAGCCGCCCGCACCGACGAGCAGCAGCGCCTCGCGCCGTTCGGGCGGGAGGGTCAGCAGCGCGCGGTGCATGTCCGACAGGTGCAGCGGTCCTTCCTGTCCTGCTGGGGCAGTCAGGATGCGTTCGGCCACGGTCTCGTCGTAATCGGCGCGGAACCGGTTGCGGCGCATGTCGGTCAGATAGGCGTTGCGCAGGATCACGAAGGTCCATGCACGCATCGAGGTGCCGGGCTGGAACCGCTCCTGCGCGGCCCACGCCTTCATCAGCGCTTCCTGCACCAGAT
>JAPYSD010000265.1 GCA_029936705.1 Croceicoccus sp.
GGCCTAAGCGGTCACCCCAGAAGCTTGGCTTTCTGCGCTTGGAACTCGTCTTCCGACAATGCACCTGAAGCGCGCAGGCTTTGCAATCGCTCGAGGTTATCGATGATGTTTGGCTCAGATTTCGATGAGGGCTGCGCGCTCTGCTTCTCAAGCCGGATCGGCGTTTCCAGCGAAGATGGTTCGCTGCTCTCATTGTATTGAACTTCGGTGAGATAACCTTTCTTGAGCAGGCTCTTGGCATAAAGCTCGTTGCCGGACGCTCCAAGGTAGCACCACATGCCTATCACTATCATCCAACCAAGGACGGGTATAAGTAGGCTGATGCAGCCGATGACAAAGACAACTGCTGCGGTCGACCACATTTCTTTAACGAGGCACCAGATGAAGCCGAAAAAGAATGCTGGCCAGTTCCATCCCTCATAGATCTCCACGCGGTTACCGCTTTGCGGATGATAGGCGTAGCCTGCAAGCGTACTCATGTTTGCCCCCTGTCGTTTAGTCCGCCTTAAGATGCGGGATTGTTTCGATAAAAGTACTATAATCCTTCCCGCAAGAGGGATTCTTAGAAATCGAGTACCACGTTTTCACCGAATACGCGTTTAGGCTGCCATCACAGGCGAGGCAGCGTGACTCCGCGCTGGCCCATGTATTTGCCAGATCGATCTGCATAGCTGACCTCACACGGCTCATTGCCTTTGAGGAAGAGGAACTGGCAGACGCCCTCGTTGGCGTAGATTTTGGCCGGCAGCGGCGTGGTATTTGAGAATTCGAGTGTGACGTGCCCTTCCCAGCCTGGCTCTAACGGCGTGACATTCACGATGATGCCGCAGCGGGCATAAGTGCTCTTGCCCAGGCAGATGACCAGGACGTCCTTGGGGACGCGGAAATATTCCACTGTGCGAGCTAGAGCGAAGCTGTTGGGCGGAATGACGCAGCAGTCGGTCTGGCGGTCGACGAAGCTGTTTGGCTGGAAGTTCTTCGGATCGACGACAGCGGAATCGACATTCGTGAAGATCTTGAACTCGTCAGCCACGCGCGCATCGTAGCCGTAGGATGACAGGCCGTAGGAGATGCAGCCTTCGCGAGTCTGCTTTTCGACGAACGGTTCGATCATGGCGGATGCGCGGGCTTGCTCGCGGATCCACCTATCCGAAAGGATGGACATGGGGATGTTGCTTTCGTTTTGCGGGGATCAGGTGGCTGAGATGCCGACCATGTCGCACTCGTAGCGGACGGATTGTTCGGCCAGTTGATCGCGGTCATCGCCGACAAGGACAAATCCGTCGGCATCGGCGTGCGGCTGATAGATCACGAAGTTGCCTGGCTGCTGAGAGACGCGTTCCATGAGCGCAAGCTCTTCTTTGCGATGAGCCATGGCCTGTTGTTCAGGGGTCAGGGAGGCCGCCCCTTCAAACCCGTTCATAAAGGGTAGTTCGAACACAAACCGGCGCGGGACAATGCGGAAGCCCAGCTGTTTGGCCTTGTCCTGCCATGATCCGGATAGCGGAGTGATTGTTGTCTGCGCGTTCATCAGGTGCGTTCCCTTTCTTGTTCACGAAGCTCCGAGACGAGATCTGCGATGGTCCCGGTGACCGGAACGGTCTTTCGGTTGAGGCCGCTCATTGCACCGAGTGTCCGCGGCGCGAATGTGTTGTCTGCCTCATGGGTAAGGCGAACGAGGCCTGGGCGGTCTTCCTGGTCCGGGCGAAAATCGATCGAAGCCACGATGTCATCGTTATCGATGACGTGGATTGCCGTTTCGGCGCCAAGGCCGAAGGGACCGAGAACCTCTACCTTACGGTCAGGCATCTCGAGCTGGATTTCAGCGGCAATTGCCTTGACCATCTGGACGTGGCCGATCGTGCTCAGCTGATCGATTTTGGATTTTGCGTCTGCGATAACCGCCTCGAGTTTGGCGAGTTTGGCCTCGTTGGCCCGGTTAGTCGCCCTGGCCTTGGCGAACATGGCTTCAATCTGCATGGGTCACTCCTATTGGGGCATTGTAGGATGCAAGGTTCATGCGGCCAAAGGAGGCGGCGTGATTTTCTGCTCGATGTGCGCGGCGAGCCACTGAGGGACGAAATCCCAGTCGAAGCAGTCGCTGGTGGCGCGTTCTTCGGCGCTCATCGCCTCCCAGGCCGAATGGCAATCTGGTGCCAGCATCGCGATGTCGAGGCGGAATTGGGCGGTGCCAACGGCCTCGCTCAAGGTCTTGGTCGCGCGGCCGAGATCACTGTCTTCGGCAATGAGTTTGCAAGCCGCTTCCCATAGGCAAGCGGCGGCTTCGAGCAGGTCGATATCCTGCTCGGTCAGTTTCTGACCCATTGGGTTCTCCGGTTTTTAATGAGGGGTGCTGGCCTAGGCCGCTGATGCCCATTCGATTGCGGGCGGGTAGTTGGCCATCAGGCCGAAACGGAAGTCTCGAATGAGATTGAAACCGTGACGTTCGTAGAACCGCCTTGAAGCAGCGCAGGCCGGCGAAAGGTAGACGGGCCAACCGGCTTCATGACACATTTCGACGAGGATCGGCAGGACCCTGCTGCCAGTGCCCTGGCCCGGCTCATCAGCATAAAGGTCGGTTAGAATGACGCCCACTGGATAGGCGCCAGGATGTGGAAGCGCCTCGGCGATATCGAGGCTGATGGGTTCGTCTGCGAACGCATCCTGAATGGCGTATTCCAGACGCCGGAAGTCGGAGTTCATTTTTTGATCCAGCGTGTAATCTCAGGTTCTTCGATGGTCCCGGCGAAGATTGGCATCAAGAGGTAGTTCTTACCAATGCTGGCTGCGAGATCTGCTGCATCGGCTGGGTGAACAATGGCGAAGCTTGGCAGGCCAATGGGACAATCGTCGTCTCCTTGGATGTTCCTGCCAGCGGCATTTGCGACCTGGAACCCCATCAGGGTCTCGCCGGGCTTATCAGCGGCTAGGTCGTATTCGCGTTCTTCTTCGCAGGCGCAGACCTCGTCCGGCAGTTCGCAATCCGTGCAGGTCGGCTCATCAGGTTCGGCGTAGTCAGTCATCAACGGGATCTTTCGGTTTGATTGGGGGCGGCAGGCGAAGCTCTTGCTCCTTCCAGGCTCGATCGATCTGGCGCTGCTCGTCACAGGCGCAGATCTGTATAGGCAGTTCGCATCTGGAGCAGTGGGAAGCGGGCATCAGAGGCCTTTCTGCAGCAGGTGTTTCGTCAGCCAAGCCGGGACGAAGTCGTAATCGTAGCATCCTGCATCGGCTTGCTGATCATCGTCGAGGCCCTTCCAGTCACGGATGCATCGAGGCGTCAGTTCGACGATCTCCAGCCGCAAGGCGGCAGATCCCATGCGATCGAGTGATGACCGGATCACCTCGACCTCCGCTATGTCATGCGGCATCCGGTGAATGAGGTTGAGGGCGCTTTCCCACAGGCAAGCCGACGTCTCGGCGATGAACTTCTCGTCTTCGGTCATGGGGCTAGGTCCTCTCGATGACATAGTATCGGTCCGGCTTGCCATCGGGCATCCAGCCAGGTTCCGATTGGCCAACGAGCGTGCGGTCGCGCAGCCGCCAGTGCGTAATGTCGCGCTCGTTATGAGGATGAACGTCGAGAGGGTTCATTACGGCAAAGAACTCGTCCTTTGACACGCTTTTGCGTTTCGAGGTCACTGTGCTTCCTTTCATGACGACATGGGATGTGCGCGAAAATCGCTCCGCTGGTCGAAACGGAAGGCGGAGCCTTGCACGTATTCGAGCACGGGTTCGGAACTGATAAAGCGCCGGCCGAGATCGAGTGCGACCTTCCCGGTCGTGTTCGATCCAGCCATAGGATCATAGACGGTTTCACCCGGCGCAGTTGTGAGCTGGATTACCCTTCGCGGGACCTCCTCGGGGAAGCGTGCTGGATGAAGCGAAAAGCCTGCTACGCGGCAGCGCCGGGCATATGTCCCCCCTCCTCCTACGCCGCCGGAAACGATCAGGTTCGAGGGAATTCTACCCTCGCCTCGGCGTGCAAAGGCGGCCTCATTGATGTCGTATCCACCGGGCCGCCGAGCGTTCGCACGGCGGGCGTCACTGGCGATCTGTGAAGCGGAGCGCTCGGCATAGGGTTCACAGGGCATGCGCCTTGTGTCCCATGCCGGGTTGGGCGTCTTCGAGAGAAGGAGGATATGTTCGAGCGTATTGCGCGGCGTGACCCGTCTCTTGACCGCCCATTCGATTGCTCCGAGCTTGCTCGGATTATGCCAATTCATTCGGCCGGCAAGATGGAGTCCATGCCGGTCGATAGCATCCAGGGTGAAGCGTTCGACATATGGGGACAGCGAGGGTGTTCCCGGCTGGAAGACATCCATGACGTTCACCGCAAGGGTTCCATCTTCGCGAAGCAGGTCACGCCACAGGCCGACAAGTCCCGACATCCAGTCGAGCCATTCGGGCACCGTGAAGCGGCCATATTCCCGGTTGACGACTGGATATGGCGGGCTCGTCATGATGAGGGATATGCTGGCCGGCTCGATGGCACCGGCGGCTTCTTCCGCGTGAGCGAGGAAAGCCAAGCCGTTATCGAGGCTATAGATCAGAACAACCTTGCCGCGGTCGATCCTCGTTAGCTTTTCGCGGCCCTTGTCTGTCAGTTCCCATATTCCGCGCTCGCCTGCCACGAGCTGCTTGGCTACGAGTGTTTGCCGGGTCCAGCGGACCTGCTGGTCAAAGACCGCATAGTCCTGGTCAGAGCAGGTTTTCTTCTCACTGCGAACGTCTGGGTCCAGATTGAGACGCTCGGCGATCTCTCCATAGATATCGCGAGGCCGCGCTGCTCCGCCTCGTTCCTCGAGAACCTGTAGAAGCGGGTATTCCATCATTGCCTGCAGGCCGCGGCGGATTGAGGTGGGCGGCGCTGTTCGGCGATTATGTCGATCCGTATGCTCGGACGTTGGTCGTTTTCGAGCAGTCATAATATGGGCCCCGGTGACGCGGTTTCAGTTCGAGGGTTTTCCCCTCTCCCTCTTTTTCTCGGTCAATCGGGACGATTAGATGTTCAAAGTAGCTCGATGCTTTCATCAAGCGCATCACGGAGCATATCGAGAGCCTGGCCTTTCAGCTGGTGGATGCGCGGTATGCTGACCTCGAGCACCTGCGCGATTTCCGACAGGTTCATCTCTTCGACGAAGTAGAGCTGCGTCACCATCTGGAGGCGCTCGGGGAGTGCGGCAATTGCGTTCGCCAGCATGAGCCGCGTCTCTTGGTCCTGAAGCATCTCGAGGCTGTCGGCCGACTTGTCAGCGAAAACGTCGCTTTGATCTGAATAATGCTCATCGAGGGACTCGAAGTACATGGGCTCGCAGGCGGTCTGGGCGGAAACGAGCTCGTTTGCGCTCATGCCCAGCAGATCTGCTAGCTCCTTCTCATTGGGCTTGCGGCCCAGCTGCTTTTGAAGAGCATCTTGTTGTGCTCTGATCTCTCTCCGGCGCCGCTGTGCGGGGCGCGACATCGGCGACTCCCGGCGAATAAGATCTATCATGGCCCCGCGTACGCGGGTCTTGGCGTAGGCTGCAAAGCCATCCTCGGTTGGCCGATCATGGCGCCGGACGCATGCAGATAGAGCCAT
>JAPYSD010000266.1 GCA_029936705.1 Croceicoccus sp.
CCGCAGGATTTCCGCCTGCGCGAGGCGCTGGAGGAGTTGAAGAGGATCTGATCAGGCCCTACAACAGGCTGCGAAACCGCCTGTTTTTGGCGGTTTTGTTCCCACTCGACAGAAGATTTCCTTCTGCAGAGTTGCAAAGATAGCTTCCTGTCGTCATTGGGGACGAGCGCGCAATAACTGCGTCCTTTTTAAGGGCGGGCTGATTCGCGCATAAACGCCGGACAATGGTGTCCGGGCCCCGACAGGATAGGTGAAGATGGGTTTTCCGCCGGTTCAAGGCCTCTACGACGCGCGCAACGAACACGACAATTGTGGTGTGGGCTTCGTCGCCCATATCAAGGGTGAAAAATCGAACGCGATTATCCAGCAAGGCCTGACCATTCTGGAGAATCTGGACCACCGCGGCGCGGTGGGGGCCGACCCGCTTCTGGGCGACGGCGCGGGCATCCTGATCCAGATGCCCGACGCGCTGCTGCGCAAGTGGGCCGAGGGTGAGGGCAAGACGCTGCCGCCGGCGGGCGATTACGCCGTCGCGATGTGCTTCCTGCCGCAGGACCAGGCCTCGCGCGATTTCGTCGTGGCGCAATTCGAAAAGTTCATCGGCAAGGAAGGCCAGCAGCTGATCGGCTGGCGCGACGTGCCCACCACGCTCGACGGCCTGGGCAAGACCGTGCTGGAGCAGATGCCCGTGATCCGTCAGGCGGTCATCGCCCGCGGCGGCAATTGCGAGGACCAGGACGCGTTCGAGCGCAAGCTGCTCTCGATCCGCAAGCAGACGCAGAACCCGCTGGCGACGCTGGCCGAAAAGCACGGCCTGCCGGGTCTGACCGAACTGTACATGCCCAGCTTTTCCAGCCGGACCATCGTGTACAAGGGGCTGCTGCTGGCGAACCAGGTCGGCAGCTTCTACGACGATCTGCGCGATCCCGACTGCACCTCGGCGCTGGCGCTGGTGCACCAGCGGTTCAGCACTAACACCTTCCCCAGCTGGAAGCTGGCGCAGCCGTTCCGTCTGATCGCCCATAATGGCGAGATCAACACGGTTCGCGGTAACGTAAACTGGATGAACGCGCGCCGCCGCACCATGGAATCGCCGCTGCTGGGCGCCGATCTGGACAAGATGTGGCCGATCATCCCGCACGGCCAGTCCGACACCGCGTGCCTCGACAACGCGCTCGAGCTGCTGCTGGCGGGCGGATACAGCCTTGCCCACGCGATGATGATGCTGATCCCCGAGGCGTGGGCCAAGAACCACGAGATGGATCCGGCGCGCCGCGCGTTCTACGAATATCACGCCGCGCTGATGGAGCCGTGGGACGGCCCCGCGTCGGTCGCCTTTACCGATGGCCGCCAGATCGCCGCCACGCTCGACCGCAACGGCCTGCGTCCGGCGCGCTATTGCGTGACCAGGGACGACCTCGTCTGCCTCGCCTCGGAAAGCGGCGTGCTGCCGTTCGCCGAGGAGGATATCACGCGCAAGTGGCGCCTCCAGCCCGGCAAGATGCTGGTGATCGACCTCGAACAGGGCCGCATCATCGAGGACGAGGAGCTCAAGTCCGAGCTTGCCAACGCGCATCCCTATGACAAGTGGCTGCGCGACGCGCAGTACAAGCTGGAAGATCTCGACATCGTCGAGATCGAGGCGGACGACGCGCCGGTCGATCCGACCGAGGACAGCGAGCTGTTCCTGCGCCGCCAGCAGGCGTTCGGCTACACGCAGGAGGACGTGTCCAAGTTCCTCGAGCCGATGCTGTACAACGGCGACGACCCGATCGGATCGATGGGCACCGACACGCCCATCGCGGTCCTGTCCAAGCGTTCGCGCCTGCTCTACGACTATTTCAAGCAGAACTTCGCGCAGGTGACCAACCCGCCGATCGACCCGATCCGCGAGGAGCTGGTGATGAGCCTGCTGTCGATGATCGGTCCGCGCCCCAACCTGCTGGGCCGCGACGCGGGCACGCACAAGCGGCTGGAAATCACGCAGCCGATCCTGACCAACAGCGATCTCGCCAAGATCCGCTCGGTCGAATCGGGCCTCGACGGCGCGTTCCGCACGGGCACCATCGACATCACCTGGGACGCCAGCACCGGCGCCGAGGGGCTGGAGATGGCGATCAAGGAAATGTGCTGGGCCGCGACCGAGGCGGTGCTGGCCGACAAGAACATCCTGATCCTGTCGGACCGCGCGCAGGGACCGGACCGTATCGCCATGCCCGCGCTGCTGGCGACATCGGCGGTGCATCACCACCTGGTGCGCCAGGGCCTGCGCATGCAGACCGGCCTGGTCGTCGAGACCGGCGAAGCGCGCGAGGTGCATCACTTCTGCGTGCTGGCCGGCTATGGCGCGGAAGCGATCAACCCCTACCTGGCGTTCGAGACGCTGGAGAGCATCCGCGTCCACCGCGAGGCGCCGCTCTCGGCCGAGGATGTCGAGTACAATTACATCAAGGCCATCGGCAAGGGCATCCGCAAGGTGATGTCGAAGATGGGCATCAGCACCTATCAGTCGTACTGCGGCGCGCAGATCTTCGACGCCGTGGGTCTTTCGACCGCCTTCATCGACAAGTATTTCACCCGCACCGCGACCACGATCGAGGGCGTGGGCCTTGCCGAGGTCGCGGAAGAGACGGTGCGCCGTCACACCGCTGCCTATTCCGAAGAGCAGATCTATCAGAAGATGCTCGATGTCGGCGGCATCTACCAGTACCGCATCCGGGGCGAGGACCACGCGTGGACCCCGTCCAACATCGCCAACCTGCAGCACGCCGTGCGCGGCTACGACTGGTCGAACTACGAAGAGTTCGCGAAGTCGATCAACGAGCAGTCCGAGCGTCTGCTGACGATCCGCGGGCTTATGGAGCTGAAGAAGGCCGACAAGTCGATCCCGCTGGACGAGGTCGAGCCCGCGGCCGAGATCGTGAAGCGCTTCGCCACCGGCGCGATGAGCTATGGCTCGATCAGCTGGGAAGCGCACACGACGCTGGCGATGGCCATGAACCGGATCGGCGGCAAGTCGAACACCGGCGAGGGCGGCGAGGATCCCAAGCGCTTCACGCCGCTGGACAATGGCGATTCGATGCGTTCGGCGATCAAGCAGGTCGCGTCGGGCCGCTTTGGCGTGACGACCGAGTACCTGGTCAATGCCGACGACATCCAGATCAAGATGGCGCAGGGCGCCAAGCCCGGTGAGGGCGGCCAGCTGCCCGGTCACAAGGTCGACAAGACCATCGGGGCAACCCGGCATTCCACGCCGGGCGTGGGCCTGATCTCGCCGCCGCCGCACCACGACATCTATTCGATCGAGGATCTGGCCCAGCTGATCCACGATCTGAAGAACGTGAACCCGTCCTCGCGCATCTCGGTCAAGCTGGTGTCCGAAGTGGGCGTCGGCACCGTGGCCGCGGGCGTATCCAAGGCGCGTGCCGATCACGTCACCATCTCGGGCTATGAAGGCGGCACGGGCGCGTCCCCGCTGACCTCGCTGACCCACGCGGGCAGCCCGTGGGAAATCGGCCTTGCCGAAACGCAGCAGACGCTGCTGCTGAACGACCTGCGCGCGCGCATCGCGGTGCAGGTCGACGGCGGGCTGCGCACCGGCCGCGACGTCGCCATCGGCGCGCTGCTGGGTGCGGACGAATTCGGCTTCGCCACCGCTCCGCTGATCGCGGCGGGCTGCATCATGATGCGCAAGTGCCACCTCAACACCTGTCCGGTGGGCGTGGCGACGCAGAACCCGGAACTGCGCAAGCGGTTCACCGGCCTGCCCGAGCATGTCGTGAACTATTTCTTCTTCGTCGCGGAAGAGCTGCGCCAGATCATGGCCGACATGGGCTTCCGCACGGTCGAGGAAATGGTCGGCCGCGTCGACCGGATCGACATGAAGCGCGCCGTTTCGCACTGGAAGGCGCATGGCATCGACCTGTCGAAGCTGCTCCACCAGGTAAAGCCGGTGGAAGGCCACGAGCTGTACCGCACCGAGACGCAGGACCACGGCCTGGAAGCGGCCATGGACCAGGAACTGATCAAGGCGGCGAAGCCAGCGCTGGAAAACGGCGAAAGCGTCCGGCTCGACCGCGAGATCCGCAACGTCAACCGCACCGTCGGCACGATGCTGTCGGGCGAGGTGGCGAAGCGTTTCGGCCATGCGGGCCTGCCCGACAACACGATCCGCATCGCCTTTACCGGCGTCGCGGGGCAGAGCTTTGCCGCGTGGCTGGCGCATGGCATCACGCTGGAACTGACCGGCGATGCCAACGACTATGTCGGCAAGGGGCTTTCGGGTGGCCGCGTCATCGTCAAGCAGCCGGACGGCATGGACCGCGACCCGACGAACAACATCATCGTCGGCAACACCGTGCTCTATGGCGCGATCGCGGGCGAGGCGTTCTTCAACGGTGTCGGCGGCGAACGGTTCGCGGTCCGCAATTCGGGCGCGATCGCGGTGGTCGAGGGCACCGGCGATCACGGCTGCGAATACATGACCGGCGGCGTCGTGCTGGTGCTTGGCCCCACGGGCCGCAACTTCGCGGCGGGCATGTCGGGCGGCATCGCCTATGTCTATGACGAGGACGGCCAGTTCGCGAAGCGCTGCAACACCGAGATGGTGGACCTGCGCGAGGTCGAGAAGACCGACGAGGACGTGCCCCACGGCCAGCGCCCCGAACAGCGCGGCCACTCGGTCGAGAATTACGGCATGGGCGATCCGCTCTATTTCGACAGCGCGCGCATCAGGGTGCTGCTGGAACGCCATGTGCTGCACACGGGCAGCAGCCGGGCCAAGGCCATTCTCGACGATTTCGACAATGCGGTCACCCGCTTCGTAAAGGTGATGCCGCGCGACTACGAGAACGCGCTCAAGATGCTCGAGGCCGAGCGTCTGGAAGCCGAATCGGTCGCGGCGGAATAAGGGTAGTATCGATGGGCAAGGAAACCGGCTTCCTGGAACTCGACCGCCAGGATCGTTCTTACGAGGCGCCGACGGAGCGTCTCCAGCACTACAAGGAATTCGTGGTCCCGCACGACCCGCAGGCCCTCCAGGGGCAGGCGAGCCGCTGCATGAACTGCGGCATTCCCTATTGTCACAACGGCTGTCCGGTGAACAACATCATCCCGGACTGGAACCACCTGGTCTATGAAGGGAACTGGAAGGAGGCGCTGGTCAACCTGCACTCCACCAACAATTTCCCCGAATTCACCGGACGCGTCTGCCCCGCGCCTTGCGAGGCAAGCTGCACGCTGAACATCGTCGACCAGCCCGTCACCATCAAGTCGATCGAATGCGCGATCGTCGACAAGGGCTGGCAGGAAGGCTGGATCGTTCCCCAGCCGCCCGAGAAGAAGACCGGCAAGTCGGTCGCCGTCGTCGGGTCCGGCCCGGCGGGCATGGCCTGCGCCCAGCAGCTGGCGCGTGCGGGCCACTCGGTAACGCTGTTCGAGAAGAGCGACCGCATCGGCGGGCTGCTGCGCTACGGCATTCCCGACTTCAAGATGGAAAAGCACCTCATCAATCGCCGCGCGGCGCAGATGGAGGCCGAGGGCGTCTCGATCCGCACCAGCACCGAGGTGGGTGTCGA
>JAPYSD010000267.1 GCA_029936705.1 Croceicoccus sp.
TACCAGCGCCATGATGGCCCCGCCGACAGCGTTAGCCTGTCAGCCCCGGAAACAAGTTCCGGCCCGACCTGAAAAGCCAGAGCATAATCGTCAAATTCATGAGCGCGGTAGAAATCACCGCTGCCCGAAACACGCGCCAGCAAGCGCGCCTTGACGCCCAAGGGCAGACGCGCATAGGCTTGGACTCGTGTGGCAACACCAAGCCCCGACTTTGCCCGCGCATCATCGCTCAACGTGAAATCGCCCAAGACGGTGCCGAGCGTGTCAGACCGTGTGGCGCGGTTGACATTGCTGTCTGGCGCAATTGCAACTTCAAGGCTTCCTCCCAACGGCTTAGCCGCTGCCAAAGCCGAAGCGTAGAAACGGACAGCGCGTTCGACGTCCGGCGGAAGCTGGCCACCGGCCTGCACTGCCCGGAACTCTCGTTCTGCTGCCCCGAAGCGGCCAAGCACCGTGTTCATGCGCGCAAGTTCGAGACGAACGCGAGGCGCATTGGGCTTTTCATCGAGGATGCGGCGCAGTTCGACAGCAGCGTCACGCGGGCGGGCCATCCTATCGGCGAGCATCATCGCCAGACGAAAGCGCGCCTCGGTCCGCAATTCTATATCAGGATTGGTGGCCAACGCCCGATAAGCAATTTCGGCCGTGGCGAAATCGCCCGCATCGCGCGCGTTGTCAGCAACACCGAACAGTTGGGTGGGCGTCACCTGAACGGAAGTGATCGGAGTACTAGTTGATGATTCGGGAATGACTTCCCTGCGGTGCAGGTCGCTAGCCTTCGCCGACGCGTTCATGGCCAAGCCTGTGGCTGACAAGCTAGCCAAGTATAAATATAGTTCCACATGCTGTGTTTAAGCAGCGTGCGGCGACAGCACAATATCTTTGGCGTGAGTTTCTAACATTGTACCGATTTACTTGCAGCTCTGGCAGAGCCACGCAAAAGTTTCCTAATTCCGATGGCCAGGCTCGGTAGAACGCCTCAGCATCAAATTGCCAGAATGCCGTACGTTCTCATGACTGCTGTCGATCCCGCGTTCGAACAGCAAATCCTCGACATTCTGCAGCGACAGCGGAAACCGCACATACATCATCACCACGAGGGGGACTACCTCCGGCGAAGAGTTTAAACAGCGGAACGGGCTGGCTGGCTTGCGAGGACGGGGCATCTCACTGCCCTGCCTCGGCCCACCTTACCAAGTGGTACATTTGCCCCGACAATGCCATCTAAACGGCAACTGCGCCCTTGTGGCGAACGCCCCGATGGGTACTCAGGACATTACCCTTACGATCAAGTTCGATTGCTCGATCTTCATTGGCACCGCCACCATCAGGGCACGCGGCGCTTTCCCGATCAAAGGCGCCAAGACCGGCCGAAGGGGTTTCGCAGCTCCAGTTATGCCCACCGCCGACGCTCTGTAGCACTTGCTTGTGTATCTAGAAACGGTCGTTTGTCGAACGCTATTGGGCTGCCAGAACGGGCAGCGCGCGTCAGCAATTAAGGCTTGCCCTATGAACAGCGTAGTTCGGCGCACTGCTGCCAGACAGCTTGGCTAAAAAGGGAATGGCGAGTTTCGGCACGAGCGGCCATTCACATGTCGGTTGAGCAACGACTTGGATTGGTCGGCTGCCGACTTCGCACGAGCGTCAGCTATCTCCGCGAGCTCGCTCCGATCCGGACATTCGCTTAACGGCCCGGCACCGTCATAAACCGGGGGCGAGGGAACGGCGGGTTTCAGGGAATCCGCCCCGTGTCGCGAATGTCCGCAAGGGGGCGACAGCTGCTTAACGGAGCTGTCGTCCACGATCGAAAAGGCGCTGGCCGTCTGGACGCAATGCTCCGGTCGGATCCACGAAGCGGTAGAGAGTCTGGCGTGTCACGCCCATTTCCGCGCAAAGATCGGCGACCACGGTTTCGGGCTTGCCCATAGCGGCCTGAGCAAGGCGTAGCTTTGCCAAGGTCATCTTGAATGGCCGGCCGCCTTTTCTACCCCGTGCCCGCGCGGCGGCTAACCCCGCCTTGGTGCGTTCGACGATGAGTTCGCGCTCGAACTCGGCGAGGCCGGCGAAGATCGCGAAGATCAGCCGGCCATTGGCGGTGGTGGTGTCGATCGACGCACCTTCACCCGCCAGCACCTTGAGCCCAATACCGCGCTTGGTCAGGTCGCCAACCGTGTTGACGAGGTGGCGCAGATCGCGGCCGAGCCGGTCGAGCTTCCAGATCACGAGCGTGTCGTCGCGGCGCAGCGCCTTCAAGCACGCGTCCAACCCCGGTCGCTTGTCGAGCCGACCCGACGCGGCATCCTCATAGATATGTTCGGGATCGACGCCGGCCGCGATCAGGGCGTCGCGCTGGAGGTCATGGACCTGGCTGCCGTCCGCCTTGGACACCCGCGCGTAACCAATCTGAGTTGTCACATATACGTCCGTTTATGGAGCGCAGCAGCCGACTGCCTGCTGCCATAGCCGAGGATGTCACATAATCCGTCATGCTGTCTATGATCGATAAACGGTGTTCAATATGAATAAGTGACACCTCGAAATCGGGAAGCGCATATGGCGGGCAAAACGATCCTCACCCCCGGTCAGCGAGACGCCCTGTTCGATCCGCCGACGGAACCCGACATCGTCGAGCGGCTCTACACACTCGGCAGCAACGAACTCGCAGAAATTTTCCGCAGACGTCGCCCTGCCAACCGGATCGGTTTTGCCGTCCAGCTTTGCTACCTGCGCGCGCCAGGCCGCCCCCTGCGTGCCGATGAAATTCCGCCGATGCCGATGTTGGTGTTGCTCGCCGAACAGCTTGCATGCGCCGTCAGCGATTTTGCCCTCTACGCTGATCGGCTGCCGACGCTGCGGGAACACCGCGCCCAAGCCGAAGCTTGGCTGGGCATGCGCCCTTTCATGACTGCGGATCGGCGTGCCCTTTTCGACATCGCAGTTGAAGTGGCGACTTCAACCGATCGGGGTGGGGCAATTGTCGCAGCGATGGTCCAAGCCCTTCGGGACAACAATGTGACATTGCCCGCCAGTGACACGTTCGAACGTATCGCGTTGGTTGCGCGCGCACGTGCGCGAAAATCTGCGTATGCCGGAATCGTCAGCGAGCTGTCCGCCGAACAAAGCCACAATCTGGTACGACTGCTGGCAACAGACCCTGCCCTCGGTCGGACCACGCTGGCATGGCTGCGTGAATATCCAGAAGCACCCAGCGCCAGCAATCTCGCCGCTGTAATCGAAAGACTGAGCGTCGTGCGCGGGTTGGTCATCGACCCGGCCCGCGCGCGCACCATTCACGCCAATCGCTACGCCGTCATGTCTCGCGAGGCGGCGATCATGAGCGCGCAGCACCTCTCCAGGCTGGACGAGGTACGACGTACTGCCACGCTCTGCGCGTTCGTCATTGAAATGGAAGTGACGTTGACCGACGCCGCCGTATTCATGATGGAAAAGATGGTTGGATCGCTATTCCGCCGCGCGGAACGGTCCCGTTCTGCACGACTGGTCGAAGAAGCGGGTCGTCTGAAGGAAATCGGCAAAATTTACGCGGCGCTCGGGCGGCTGCTGATCGAAGGGCGCTGGAAGCAGGAGGATCCCAGGGACGCGATCGAACGGGAAATTGGCTGGCCGAATATCGAGCGAAGCGTTGAGGAAACCGAGCTTCTTACCCGTGGAAGCGAGCATGGACTGACGGATGTGCTGGAACGGTATCCCATGGTGCGGCGATTTGCCCCGCAGTTTTTAGCGGCATTCACTTTCAAGGCGGCAAAGTCGAACGATCCCGTTCTGGCGGCGGTGGCGGCCCTCATCGAATTGTATCGATCGAACCGGCGCATTCTCCCGCCCGTGGTGCCGCTTGGTTTTCTGCGAGTGCGCTGGCGCAAGCTTGTCCTCGATGATGGGAAGGTGGACCGCCGTGCATACGAGATCGCGGTCATTGTGCATTTGCGGGAACGACTGGGGTCGGGCGCGATCTGGGTTGAAGGCAGCAGGGCCTATCGAACTCTGGCCGACTATCTGTTGCCCAAGCCCACTTTCGAAACCATGCTGCTCGAGCAAAGAGTTCCCGTCGCCATCGACACCTCGTTCCCTGCCTGGCTCGACGATCGGCGCGAGAGGCTCGCTGCCCGGATGGCAGAGGTCAACTCGAAGGCACTGAAGGGCGAATTGCCTGATGTGATCCTTGACGACGGCGGTCTCAAGATTTCTCCGCTCCGTAACGCGGTCCCTGATGAGGCCGAGAACCTAAAGGCACAGCTATACGGCCTGCTTCCCCGCATACGCATCACCGATTTGCTGGCCGAAGTGGGCGTATGGACAGGGTTTGCCGATTGTTTCACGCACGTACGAAACGGGGCACCGTCCCACGATGGGCAAGCGCTGATGGCCGCCATTTTGGCCGATGCCACCAATCTGGGACTGGGCCGCATGGCGGAAAGCTCTCAAGGGTTGACCCACGCACGCCTGATATGGACCGCACAATGGCACATCCGTGACGAGACCTATTCCGCAGCCCTGGCAGCCATCGTCGATCATCATCACGCGTTACCCCATTCGGCAATTTGGGGGCCGGGAACGGGATCATCGTCCGATGGGCAGTTTTATCGAGCGGGCGCCAAAGGTGAGGGCCGCGCGGATTATAATGCCAAATACGGCTCGGAGTCCGGCGTGCTTTTCTACACGCACGTGTCGGATCGCTACGCCCCGTTCTACAACAAAGTCATCGCCGCCAACGCCGGCGAGGCCGCCCATGTGATCGACGGGCTGCTCAATCATGAGAGCCAACTGGAGATCCAGGAGCATGCCACCGACACTGCCGGCGCGGTCGATCATGTGTTCGCCTTGTGCCATTTGCTTGGTTTCCGGTTTGCTCCGCGCATTCGCGATCTCAGCGAGAGGCGGCTCTACACGCTTGCCCAGGGCACCGAATTTGCCGCCCTCGATCAATTGATCGGGGGTGCCGTCAACGTGAAAGCCATCGAGGATGACTGGGCAGAGGTGCTGCACCTCGCTGCATCGATCCGCACTGGCACAGTCAGCTCCTCCGTCATGCTCAAGAAGCTGGCGGGCTATTCGCGTCAGAACTCGCTGTCGCGGGCGCTGCGGGAGATTGGTCGGGTTGAAAGATCGTTGTTCATGCTGGATTGGCTCGATGACATTGACCTACGTCGCCGCACCAACGCCAATCTCAACAAGGGCGAGGCCCGCAACGCTTTGGCCCGCGCTGTATTTTTCAACCGGCTTGGCGAGCTGCGGGATCGGACATTTGAGAACCAGCGCCACCGGGCGTCGGGCCTCAACCTCGTGTCGGCCGCGATAATCCTCTGGAATACCGTTTATCTCGGGCGGGCGGCCGATTATCTGCGCCAGCAAGGCCGTGTCATTGAGGATGAGCTATTGAGCCATGCCGCGCCACTGGGCTGGGAGCACATCAGTCTTACCGGCGATTATCTCTGGAGCGACATGGAATTGCCCGAGGATGGATATCGCCCACTGCGCACGCAAAACAGCCGGTCAGGCGCTTAGACCCCATGACTGCCGGAGCCTCGAGGGCTCAAATCTGAGATGCTGACGA
>JAPYSD010000268.1:0-3990 GCA_029936705.1 Croceicoccus sp.
GTCCAGGGGCTGTCCGGCGGCGTCATCTGGTCCGACACGATCGGTCGTGCCGACGCCGCGCCGACCCAGACCGTGCGCGTTCCCGCCGACCAGACGCAGACCGTGCGCGCCTATGTCATGGCACCCGCCGGGACCGGCGCGCGTGATTTCAGCTTCCGCATCACATCGCTGGACGAGCAGCGCGAGACCGACACCGTCGAAACCCGCTTCTCTGCGCCCCCATCCAGCCAGGCACGAGACAGCGAATGAAAAGCGAATTTACCGGACGCCACATGACCGCCGTGCTGGTCGGCGGCTTTGGCATCGTCATCGCGGTCAACCTGTCGATGGCGGCGCTGGCCACGCGCGGCTTTGGCGGCGTGGTCGTCGAAAACTCCTATGTCGCCAGCCAGAAATACAACGGCTGGCTGGACGAGGCGCGCCGCGAGAAGGCGCTGGGCTGGAACGTCGAACTGACGCGGCAGGCGGGCGGAACGCTGGACCTGATCCTGCAGGGCGTGCCCGCCGGGGCCGAGGTCACCGCGCAGCTGCGCCGCCCGCTGGGCCAGCCGGAGATGACGGAACTGAGCTTTGTCCCTGCCGGTCCTGACAGGCTGGCATCGACCGCGCCCGTTGCCCCGGGCCGATGGATCGTCCGTATCGCCGTCGCCTCGGGCGATGATCGCTGGACGCGCGAGGTTCACATCGAATGAACGCGCCCGCCATCATCGACCGGGCCGCCGCGACGGCGGCGACCGACACGCGCTTCACCGTGCCCGGCATGCGCTGCGCCGGCTGCATCGCCAAGATCGAGCGCGGCTTGAACGCGCTGGACGGCGTCGAGCAGGCGCGCGTCAATTTCTCGGCAAAACGCGTGGCGGTGCGGCACGATCAGGCGCTGGACGAAGCAGCCTTGATAGAGGCGCTGCGCCGCCTGGGCTTTGAAGCGCAAGCGATTGCCGCCGATCCGCTTGTGCGCGGCGACGGTGAAAGCCGCGCCCTCCTGCGCGCATTGGCGGTGGCGGGGTTCGGCATGATGAACATCATGCTGCTGTCGGTCAGCGTCTGGTCGGGCGCGGCAGGTGTGACGCGCGAGCTGTTCCACTGGCTGTCGGCCATGATCGCCCTGCCGGTCGTCGCCTATGCGGGGCGGCCCTTCTTCGCGTCCGCCGCGATGGCGCTGCGCTATCGCAGGACCAACATGGACGTGCCGATCTCCATCGGCGTGCTGCTGGCGACCGGCCTCAGCCTGTACGAAACCCTGACCGGCGGCGAGCATGCCTATTTCGACGGCGCGGTGATGTTGCTGTTCTTCCTGCTGGCGGGCCGCGCGCTGGATGCCGCGATGCGCAGCCGCACGCGGGCGGGCATCGGTGCGCTGCTGGGCCGGATGGGCCGCAGCGCGGGCGTGATCCAGCCGGGCGGATCGGTCAGGCGCGTCGCGGCTGAAGCGCTGGAACCGGGCATGCTGATGCTGGTCGCGGCGGGCGAGGCACTGGCCGCCGACGGAGTACTGGAAGACGGCAGCGGCACCGCCGACAACTCGATGCTGACAGGCGAGAGCGCGCCCGCACGACTAGCCATTGGCGATATGGTGCACGCAGGCGCGATCAACCTGATGCGCCCGATCCGCGTGCGCGTTACCCGCACCGGCAGCGATACCGCCATTGCCGAAATCGCGCGGCTGATGGACGAGGCGGGACAGTCGCGCAATCGCTACGTCCGCATCGCCGACCGCGCCTCGCGGCTCTATGCCCCGGCGGTGCACTCGCTGGCGGCGATGGCCTTTGCCGGGTGGATGATCGCGGGCGCGGGCTGGCACCAGTCGCTGGTCATCGCCATCGCGGTGCTGATCATCACCTGCCCCTGCGCGATGGGACTGGCGGTGCCTGCCGCGCAGGTCGTCGCCTCGGGCGCGCTGATCCGGCGCGGCCTGCTGGTCAAGGACGGCAGCGCGCTGGAACGCCTGGCCGAGGTGGACGTCGCGCTGTCCGACAAGACCGGCACGCTGACGCTGGGCGAAATGCGCGCCGACACCGCGCATCTGAGCAATGGTCAGAAAGCCGCCGCGCTCGCCCTCGCTCAGGCAAGCCGCCACCCGCTCAGCATCGGGCTGGCGAAAACGCTGGTGGCGCAAGGCGTGGTGCCCGCCAGCGTGACCGAACTGCGGGAAGTCGAAGGCAAGGGTATCACGGGCAGGCTGGGCGGACAGGACGTAGCGCTCGAACGCCCGCAGGTGGACGGGACCGGGCCGCAGGTGCAGCTCCGCATCGGCGGCGACACGGCGGTCGTGGCCTTCGCCGACCGGCTGCGCCCCGATGCTTCCGCTGCACTGCTCGCCCTCCGCAACATGGGCGTCGAGGCCAGCATCGTCTCGGGCGACAGCGCCGCCGCCGCCGCGAGCGCGGCTGCCGAACTCGGCATTCCCGGTAGGGGCGGGATCACCCCCGCGGGCAAGCTGGAGATCCTCGAACGCCTCAGGGCCGCTGGCCGCCGTCCGCTGATGGTCGGCGACGGGCTGAACGACGGGCCCGCGCTGGCCGCCGCCCATGCCTCCATCGCGCCGGGCACCGCCAGCGATGCCAGCCAGCAGGCAGCGGATGCGGTCTTCATCGGCGAGAGCATGATGCCGGTCGCGCTGGCGGTCCACGCCGCCCGGCGAACCATGGCGGTCGTGCGGCAGAACTTCGGCTTTGCCATCGCCTACAACGTGCTCGCCGTGCCGCTGGCGCTGGCGGGCATGGTCACGCCGCTGATCGCGGCGGTCGCCATGTCCCTCAGCTCGCTGGTGGTGGTCGGCAATTCACTGCGACTGGCGCGCGCGGCCAAGGGGCCATCGGCATGAGCGTTCTGGTCTATCTGATCCCCGTGGCGCTGTTGATGGGCGGGGCGGGGCTGGCGCTGTTCTTCTGGGCGATGCGCGATGGCCAGTTCGAGGATCTGGACGGCGCGGCCAATCGCATCCTGATCGACGACGAGGATGGAGAGGACGCATGATCGCGCATGTTTTCGCCCCCGTTTTTGCCCTGGTCGCGCTATTGCCGCTGGCGCTCGGCGCTCCGCCGCAGGCATCGGCGACGATGCGGATCGCCATCTGTACGGACGGCCTGAACCGCACGGTCGAGGTTCCGATCCCCGGCAAACGGCCCGCGCTGCCGCAGCCTTGCCCCGCCAAGGCCTGCCACGCCGGATGCAATCGCAAGCAATTTGATCCATCGCAATGACGCCGCCGCGCGGCCGGGAGAAACAGGCTGGCATGTGGCCCTATCATCCCGATCTGCTCGCGGTGCCTGTCCCGCGCTATACCAGCTTTCCGACCGCCGCCGAATTCGCGGAGATCGCGCCCGGCGCCTATGCCGATGCGCTGGCGGCGCTTGCGGGCGATGTCTCGCTCTATGTCCACATCCCGTTCTGCGAGCAGATCTGCTTCTACTGCGGGTGCAACACGGGCGCGGCAGGGCGGCGGCACCGGCTGGAAAGCTATCTCGACGCGCTCCACCGCGAGATCGAGACCGTTTCGGCGCTACTGCCAGCGGGTACGCGTGTCCGGCGCGTATCGTTCGGCGGCGGCAGTCCCAACGCCATCGCGCCGACCGATTTCGTCCGCCTCGTCGATGCGCTGACGATCCGCTTCGGCCTGTCCGACCCGGTCTGGTCGATTGAGCTGGACCCGCGCACCATGTCGAGCGAATGGGCGATGGTAATCGAACGCGTCGGCATCCAGCGCGCCAGCTTGGGCGTCCAGACCTTTGCCGCGCATTGCCAGCGCCGTATCGGCCGCTTGCAGGACGAGGACATGATCCTGCGCACCACCGACCTGCTGCGCGAGGCGGGCGTGAGCTCGCTCAACTTCGACCTGATGTACGGGCTGCCGGGGCAGAGCCGCGACGATCTGCTCGACAGCCTGCAGCGTACCCGCGTCCTCGGCGCGGACCGCGTCGCGCTGTTCGGCTATGCCCATGTGCCGCATATCATCCCGCGCCAGAGGGCGATCGACGACAGCGACCTGCC
>JAPYSD010000268.1:4090-5561 GCA_029936705.1 Croceicoccus sp.
CAGAACGAGAAGAACAGCGGCCGCTATCGCATGCGCGCCGGGGCGGGGCAGCTGACCGCCGACCGCGGTATCGTGCGCAGCGCCGACGACCGCCTCCGCGGTGAGGTGATCGAGCGGCTGCTGTGCACGGGCCGCGCGCACATCGGCCCCCTGATGTCGCGCGATATCTGCCACGCGCTTGCACCGTTCCTCGATCGCGGGCTGGCGCTGCTGTCGGGCGATCTGCTCGAGATCATGGCCGATGGCCTGCCCTATGCGCGGACCATTGCGGCGCTGTTCGATCCCTATCGCCAGCATTCGCCCCGCCGGTTCAGCTCGGCGGTCTGACCTCGCCCGCTTGGTCGTCCTGCTCGTGAAGGGCGGCGACCGGCTGTCCTTTCCGGCCCAGTTGCCTGGCGGATCAGGTCGCGCCCACCGCGATATAGATGCCAAGCGCGATCACCAGCACGGCGAACGCCTTCTCCATCATCGCCTTGCGGCTGGAAAGCCGGCGCCCCGCCGTGATGCCCAGCACCGCTCCGCCGATCCCGCCCGCCACCAGCAGCGCAGTGATCAGCCAGTCGACATAGCCCGACAGCGCATAGGAAATGGCCGTGGTCAGCCCCAGCGCGGTGACGACGACCAGCGAGGTGCCGACCGCATAGGCGAACGGCATCGCGGTCGCGGCAATCAGCGCGGGCACGATCAGGAAGCCGCCGCCGATCCCGAAGAAACCCGCCGCCAGCCCGACGCCCAGCCCCAGCGGGACAAGGCGCGGCAGCAGCACCCGCGCGGTGGTGCGCGACAAGCGCACATCGGGATCGTCGGTACGGCTGCGCGTGCGGAGCATCGAGAGGCCGACCCCGACCATCAGCAATCCGAACAGCATCAGCAGCCGCGTGCCATCGACCGCCTTGCCTGCTTCCGCGCCGATCGCCGCGCCGACCACGCCCGCTGCCGCGAACACGGCGGCACAGCGCCATTTCACCATGCCGCTGCGCGCATGGCCCGCCAGGCTGGCCAGCGCATTGGCCGTGACCGCCACCGCCGCAGTGCCGATCGCCGCATGCGTCGATCCCACGCCGACGACATAGACCAGCAGCGGCACGGCCAGGATCGACCCGCCGCCGCCGACCAGCCCCAGCACCAGGCCGATGACGCCGCCCGACAGCAGCGCCAATACGATCGCGGTGGCGGTCATGGCGGGTCAGCCCGCCATGCGCCGGTTCCAGGGCATGTGCCGAAGCAGCCGCGCCATGCCGCACCAGCCGGTGATGCCCGCGACCATCAGCCCCGCGCCGACGAATGCCGACACGGCGAAGAAGCCGGGACCGACCAGCAAGCCCAGCAGCACGCCCAGTAGCGCCAGCGATCCCGCCGCGATCTGCACCTGCCGCATCAGGTCGAGCGGCTGGCCCTTGTCGACCGCGACATCGAAGCCCGCGCGCCGCCATGCGTCCAGCCCGCCCTCGATCATGTAGCAAGGCTCGCC
>JAPYSD010000776.1 GCA_029936705.1 Croceicoccus sp.
CCGCAGTACCTGACCAAGGCCGCCAAGGACGCCGCCGGTGCGCAGCTTCCCTCGATGGAAGAAAGCATGCCCGACGCCTATGGCGAGCTGGCGCGCGTTTTCGACCTGCTGGAAAACCACTACCGCGACATGCAGGACATCGAATTCACGGTGCAGCAGGGCAAGCTGTGGATGCTGCAGACCCGCACCGGCAAGCGCACGGCCAAGGCCGCGCTGAAGATGGCGGTCGAGATGGTGGCCGAGGGGCTGATCAGCGAGGCCGATGCCGTCAGCCGGATCGATCCGATGGCGCTCGACCAGCTGCTGCACCCCACGCTCGACCCCGAGGCTCCGCGCGAGGTGCTGACGGTCGGCCTTCCCGCATCGCCGGGCGCGGCTTCGGGCGCGGTCGTGTTCGATGCCGATACCGCCGAGCAACTGGCAGAACGGGGCGAGACGGTGATCCTGGTCCGCGTCGAGACCAGCCCCGAGGATATTCACGGCATGCATGCCGCAAAGGGCATTCTGACCGCGCGCGGCGGGATGACCAGCCACGCCGCCGTCGTCGCCCGCGGCATGGGCCGCCCCTGCGTTTCGGGGGCATCCGCGCTTTCGATCGACCGCAAAACCAAGGTGGCCCGGATCAGCGGGACCGAGCTGAAAGAGGGTGACGTCATCACGCTCGACGGGGCGACGGGCGAAGTGATGAAGGGCGCCGTGCCCACGATCGAGCCCGAGCTGGTTGGCGATTTCGCTACCCTGATGGAATGGGCCGACACGAAGCGCCGCATGCGCGTGCGCACCAATGCGGAAACGCCCGCCGATTGCCGCATGGCGCGACAGTTCGGCGCCGAAGGGATCGGCCTTTGCCGGACCGAACACATGTTCTTCGACGCGTCCCGCATCTCCAGCGTGCGCGAGATGATTCTGGCCGAGGACGAGGCGGGCCGCCGGAAGGCGCTGGCCAAGCTGCTTCCCGAGCAGCGCAGCGACTTCAAGGAAATCTTCACCGAGATGGCCGGATTGCCCGTGACCATCCGGCTGCTGGATCCCCCGCTGCACGAATTCCTGCCGCATGGCGACGACGAGTTCACCGAACTGGCCGAGATCACCGGTTATGGCGTCGATCACCTGAAGCGGCGTGCGGGCGAACTTCACGAGCTGAACCCGATGCTGGGCCAC
>JAPYSD010000269.1 GCA_029936705.1 Croceicoccus sp.
AGACGGCACTTAGAGAACTATAACTCTAAAACCACCGACGCGCCCGTGCCGCAGCCGCGCGCGGCTGCCTCAAGCGTCTGGCCCGCGGCGATCGCGCGCAGCGCCAGTTCGCGGGTGCTGGTCACGCCATCAAGGAAATTCGCGGTATCATCCTCGGCTAGGATGACGGAGCGCGTGCCGTCGGCCGCGCGATGCTGAAGCAGGCGAAGAAAGGACATCTGGTATTCTCTCCCTGTCGCGGCGCGCCCCTTGTCGTCGGGACGCGCCGCGCGGATGGTGGTCTTGTCAGCCGATGGTCAGCTTGCCGTCGATCAGGCGCGGAACGCCGTCATGCTTGGCATCGTCACGCAGTTCGGGCGGAAGCAGCCCCTGCGCGAAGTTCTGATAGCTGACCGGACGCAGGAACCGGTCGATGGCAAGGCTGCCGACCGATGTCGTGCGCGGATCGGTGGTGGAGGGGAACGGACCGCCGTGCACCATCGCGTGGCAGACCTCGACCCCGGTGGGCCAGCCGTTGACCAGGATGCGCCCGACGCGGCGTTCCAGCACGGGCACAAGGCGCCCGGCAGCGGCCTCGTCCGCCTCGTCCATGTGGAGCGTGGCGGTCAGCTGGCCCTCGACTGCTTCCAGCACCTGCTTCAGCTCGCTCTCGTCATTGCAGCGGACGATGACCGACGACGATCCGAAGACCTCGTGCGCGATGGCAGGCTCGGCCAGGAACTTCTGGGCCGAGGTCTGGAACAGCGCGGTACCGCCGGTGGTGACGCTGCCTTCCTCGCCCTTGGCCAGCGTGTCGACGCCGGGCAGGCCCGACAGCACTTCAAGCCCCTTGGCATAGGCCGCGGCGATGCCCTTGGTCAGCATGGTCTGCGGCTTGGCTTCGGAAACGCCGCCGGTGGCGGCGGTGATGAAATCCTCGATCCCGTCGCCCTCGATGGCCAGGACCAGGCCGGGATTGGTGCAGAACTGGCCCGCGCCCATCGTCAGCGAACCGACAAAGGCCGTGCCCAGATCCGAACCGCGCGCCTTCAGCGCGTGCGGCATCAGGATGACGGGATTGATGCTCGACATCTCGGCATAGACCGGGATCGGCACGTCGCGTTCCTGCGCCAGCTTGGACAGCGCCAGGCCGCCGGCACGCGAACCGGTGAAGCCGACCGCCATGATGCGCGGGTCCTGTACCAGCGCGGCGCCCAGCTCGTTCGAGGGGCCGGTGAGGTGCTGGAACACGCCCTCGGGCAGGCCGCTGGCCTTGACCGCGCGGCTGATCGCGTCGGCGACAAGGCCGCCGGTGATCGGGTGGGCGGGATGGCCCTTCACCACGACGGGGCAGCCCGCTGCCAGCGCCGAGGCGGTGTCACCGCCCGCGGTCGAGAAAGCGAGCGGGAAGTTGGACGCGCCGAAGATCGCCACCGGGCCGACCGGGATCATGCGCAGGCGCAGGTCGGGGCGGGGCAGGGGCTGGCGGTCGGGCATGGCGGGATCGATGCGGATCTGTTCCCACTGGCCCTTGCGCACGACGTCGGCGAACATCTTCATCTGGCCGCAGGTACGGCCGCGTTCGCCCTCGGCACGGCCCTTGGGCAGGCCGCTTTCGCGCATGTAGGCATCGATCAGCGCATCGCCGATGCCCATGATCTCGTCGGCGATTCGCTCGAGGAAAGCGGCGCGGTCCTCGTTGCTGGTCGCGCGATAGGTGTCGAACGCCGCGTCTGCGGCCTTGCAGGCCGCTGCGACATCCTGGGGCCCATGGACGGTGAGGGGGTCGCCATGAGCTTCGCCGGTTTCGGCTACCACGGATCGGAATTCAGTCATTTGGATCTCCCTATTTACTCCGACATATTACGGGCACACGATAAACGCAATCTTTGTCGTTCCTTCCCGTCGACGGGACTGATAGGCTCTGCTCCGGAAGGGACGGAATATTGTGACAACTGATAACATTGCGAAAGAAGATGACCTCAAGAAGTCATCCAAGGACGTGCGCGGTCCCGGACGGCGCCTTCATGGCGCGATCGCCCACAAGCTGGGGACCGAGATCTTGTCCGGCAAGTACCAACCGGGAGACATTTTGTCCGGAGAGGTCGCTTTCGCCGAAGAGCTCAAGGTTTCGCGCAGCGCCTATCGCGAGGCAATCCAGGTCCTGACCGCCAAGGGACTGGTCGCCAGCAGGCCCAAGGCCGGCACCCGCGTGCTGCCGCGCGACCGCTGGAACCTGCTTGATCCCGAAGTGCTGGGCTGGGCGTTCGCGGGCGATCCCGATGTCGATTTCGTGCGTAGCCTGTTCGAATTGCGCGCCATCGTCGAGCCCGCTGCGGCAAGGCTGGCGGCGCAGCGGCGCGACAAGGAGGATCTGAAGCTGATGAAGACGGCGCTGACCGAGATGCGGCGTCACACGCTGACGACCGATGCCGGGCGCGCGGCCGACCGCGATTTCCACAATGCGATCCTTCAGGCGACGCGCAACGATGCGCTGATGGTGCTGAGCGCCAGCATCGGCGCGGCGGTGAACTGGACCACCCAGTTCAAGCAGCGGTCGCGCGCGCTGCCACGCAATCCGATCCCCGATCACGCCAAGGTCTATGACGCGATCGCGTCGGGCGATCCCGATGCGGCGGGCGCGGCGATGAACGTGCTGGTCGACCTGGCGCTCGACGATACGCGCAGCGCGATGGAAGACTGACCGCAGCCACCAACGCGGAATCAAAAAGGGCGGCACTGCGAAGTGCCGCCCTTTTCTGTTGTCCGTGCCGCCGCCGCGTCAGGCGGTTTCCGCCACCACTTCCGGTTCAGGCAGCGCCGCGGTCGGCTTGCTGCCCCACAGCGCGTAGAACAGGATGTAAAGCTCGCACACCGCGGTCAGCAGGAACGACAGCTGCAAACCGTAACGGTCGGCCAGCCATCCCTGCACCACGACCAGCGCGCCGCCCGCGATCGCCATGATCAGCAGGCCCGATCCTTCCTCGGTCAGCGGGCCAAGGCCCTTGATCCCCAGCGTGAAGATCGTCGGGAACATGATCGAGTGGAACAGACCGACGAGGATCAGCGACCACATCGCGATGGGTCCGGTGGTGAACACCGTGACCAACATCACCACGAACGCCGCGACCGAGAACACCGCCAGCACGTTGGCGGCATCAAAGCGCTGCATGATCGCCGATCCGGCGAAGCGCCCGACCATCATGCCCGCCCACAGGAAGGTGAGGTAGCGGCCTGCTTGCTCATACGTCAGGTTGGCGATGTCGGGCTGGCTGACGAAATTGACGAACAGATTGGCGACGCCGATCTCCGCGATCAGATAGATGAAGATCGCGGGCACGCCGAACACCAGGTTGCGGTGTTTCCACAGCGACAGCTTCTTGCGCTCTTCCTTGGAACCGCGCGCATTGGCCGACCCCATCGCGGGCAGCGGGAAGCGTGCGATCACGATGGCCAGCACGATCAGCACCGCGGCGACCAGGCCATAGGGCAGGATCACCGATTGCGCATCGGCCAGGCGTTCCGCCTCGGTCAGGACGGTGCCTGCCTCGACCGTGCCGCCCTTGGACCGGCCCAGGATCAGGTACGCGCCGAACAGCGGCGCCAGCATCGTGCCAGCCGAATTCATCGCCTGTACCAGGTTCAGGCGCGACGACGCTGTTTCAGGCTTGCCGACGACGGCGACATAGGGATTGGCCGCGACCTGCAGCAGGGTGATGCCGCAGGCGATGATGAACAGCATGGTCAGCGTGACGCCATAGGACGGCAGGCTGGCCGCCAGCATCATGCCCAGCGAACCCGCCGCCATGACCAGCAGGCCGACCACCAGCGACTTCTTGTACCCGATCCGCTCGATCAGCTTGGCCGACGGGATCGACGCCACGAAATAGGCGATGAACCACACCGATTCGATCAAGGTGGTCTGCGTGTAGTTCAGGTCGAACACGCTGCGCAGATGCGGCAGCAGCGTGTTGTTGATGACGGTGATGAAACCCCACATGAAGAACAGGCTGGCCAGCAAGGTCAGCGCCGGGCCATAGCGGACCACGGTGCCGTCGGGCGCCAGCGGCGCGCCGTTTGCGGACGTGGGACCTGTGGTAGAGGGATTGGAAGGCATCGGTTTCCTCTCTGTCACTGCGCGACCTGCCCAAAGGTGCGAAGCGGCTTGCGCTTATTCTATTTGTCCGACTATATGCGCGTAATGGCCCCGTCAATGGGGCACGGCAACTCCATGCATAATCGGGAGCGTTTTGGGAATGAGGAAACTCTGCAGCTTCATGGCCGGATCGGCCATTCTCGCCATCTCCGCCTTCACGGCCCCGCTGGCCCATGCCGCCGAGGCGGCGCAGACCACCTTCGGCACGCTGGCCGACGGGACCGAGGTGTCGGAGATCACGCTGACGGGTGACAACGGCGTGTCCGTGTCGATCCTGTCGCTGGGCGCCACGCTGCACGAATTCATGGTCCCCGACCGCGACGGCAAGGTCGAAGATATCGCCGTCAGCTATGAAAAGCTGTCCGATTACGCCGAGGCGCCCAATTACTGGGGCGCGACCATCGGCCGCTATGCCAACCGCATCGACGGCGGCAAGTTCACGCTGGACGGCAAGACCTATCAGCTGACGCAGAACGACGGGCAGAACTCGCTTCACGGCGGGGGCAATGCCTGGGACGTGCGCAACTGGACCGTCGAATCGGTCAAGTCCGGCAAGGTCGCCAGCGTTCGCTTCTCGCTGCAGAGCCCGGATGGCGAGGCCGGCTATCCCGGTGCGGTGAACGCCGCCGTCACCTATTTCCTCGACGATGCGGGGTCGCTGCGGATCGAGTTCGACGCCACGACCAACAAGCCCACGATCATCAACATGACCAACCACGCCCTGTTCAACATGGCGGGCGAGGGGGCGAAGGAAGGCGCGATGGGCAACGTGCTGACCGTGCCCGCCAGCCACTACACCCCGGTGAACGAGAACCTGATCCCCACCGGCGAACTGCGTGCGGTCGAGGGTTCGGTCTTCGACTTCCGCGCGGGCAAGCCGCTGCACGACGGGCTGCGCGACGGCACGAACCAGCAGATCGTCTATGGCCGCGGCTTCGATCACAATTTCGCGCTCGACAAGGGCGTCACGGCAGAGCCCGAGATGGCCGCCCGCCTCGAGGATCCCGCATCGGGCCGCGTGCTGGAAGTGCTGACGACCGAGCCCGGGCTGCAGGTCTATACCGGCAATTTCCTCGACGGCACGTATATCGGCAAGAACAGCCACGTCTATCGCATGGGCGACGGCATCGCGCTTGAACCGCAGAAGTTTCCCAACGCTCCCAATCAACCCGAATTCGCCTCGGCCCGCGTCGATCCCGGCAAGCCCTATCGGCATGTCATGATCTATCGCGTGTCGGTGGACCGCTGAACCGAGATATCGTTACAATGACCGACACCCAGAAGCCGAAACTGCGTTCACGCGCCTGGTTCGACAATCCCGACAACATCGACATGACGTCGCTCTATCTCGAGCGGTATCTGAACTTCGGGCTCAGCCTCGAGGAACTGCGTTC
>JAPYSD010000270.1 GCA_029936705.1 Croceicoccus sp.
CCGCGGGCACGTCTTGTGCCGCCATGGCGCGCGCTTCGCGCCAGCGTCCGTCGAGCGCGAAGGCATAGGCCAGGTTCTGCCGTGTCTTGGGCGTGTTGTTGCCTGCGCGAATGTCCGACGAAATGATCTCGACCCCGCGCGCGGTTTCGCCCGCCAGCGCCAGCGCCAGTCCGCGGTCGGCAGCGGGAATCGCGCTGCCCTGCATGTTGATGGTGCCGATCGCCAGGCGCGGTTCGCCCGCGCCCACCTGCGCCAGCGCCAGCATCAGCGCGGTGCGCGGGCTGGCATCGCCCAGTTCCACCGCCGAGGCCAGCGAATCGCGCGCCGCGATCATGCGGCCCGCCTGCAGATAGGCTTGGCCCAGCAGCACGCGCGTGCCGGGATCGCGCGGATTCTCGATCACGGCCCGCTCGGCATAGGACACCGCCTTGTCGGCGTTTTCCTTGGCCAGGGCCGCTTCTGCCTTTGCGACATTGTCGCGGGCCGGGGCGACCGACGGCAGTGCCATGATGGTCGCGCCGGCCAGCGCGAGCACCAGGGCCTTGTGGCGGATACGGGTCTTCATCATTGCGTCCTTACCTATCTTTCGCGGTCAGGCGTTGCCCATCACATGCGACGACGTAAAGCCGCTTCGGGGCGTGGTGTCGACATAACGCAGGATCGCGCGCTCGGCGATCTCGACCTCGCTGCATCCCTCGCGGGCGGCGGCATTGGACAGTTTTTCGCGCAGGGCGTGATCGGGATGCACCACCAGCACTGGGCCGCGGCCAAGGATCATCGCCGCCAGGTGCGCCAGCATCGCGCGGACATGGCCAAGCAGGCCGACCGGCGATTCGGTTTCTTCCATCGCGGCATCGGGCCGGGTGAAGGCGGGCTGCTCGAAGCTGGCTGCCGAACCGTCGGCAAACACGGGCTGCGGCGCGGGTGTCGTCGCATCGCGCAGGCGGCTCTGCATCGCGCCGACGGGATTGGCAGGCGCGGGGGCGGTCGGGGTCCAGCCGGGCTCGGCCCGCTGGTCCTCGTCATAACCCTCGGCCTCGTCCCAGTCGTCGCCGCTGGCGTGCAGATAGAGCGAATCGGCCTTGTCGCTGACCGGGGTCAGCCCGATGACGCTGCCGCCCGAACCGTTCGCGGGCGTGTCGCCCATGTCGTTCCAGCCGCAATCGTCCTCGGCGCCCGTCAGCCAGCCCGACAGCGCGTTGGCATTGCTGCCGAACCCGGCCTGCTGGACCTGCGACTGGCGCCGCATGGCGGGCTTGGCCGCGCCCTTCTTGGCAAGCAGTCCCGAAGGCATGGCGCCCATGGAGATACCGTTCATCATACCCTCCCGATCACGAGCCTGCCGCGCGGCGACCAAAGCCGCCACCGGTACGCGGCGTGCCCACGGCGGGCGCGGCGCCCTGCTGTCCGGCAAAGACGTTGCGGCGGAAATTCTTCTCCAGCCGCTCGGCCAGGAAGGCCCACAGCTGTTCCATCTCCTGCGCCGAACGGCCGTGCGGATCGATCTCCATCACGGTGCGGCCATCGATCATCGATGCCGCGAAATCGGTGCGGTGATGCAGCACCACCGGGGCGACGGTGCCATATTGCGCCAGCGCGGCGGCGGCTTCCGAAGTGATGCGCGCCTTGGACAGCGCGGAATTGACCACGAACACCAGCGGCTTGTTCGCCCGGGCGCAGATGTCGACCGTTGCGCCCACGGCCCGCAGATCGTGCGGGCTGGGACGGGTCGGCACGACCACCAGCTCGGCGACGGAGATCACCGACTGGATCGCCATGGTGATGGCGGGCGGCGTGTCGATCACGGCCAGCTTGAAGCCCTGCTGCCGCAGCATGGCAAGGTCGTTCGCCAGGCGGGCGACGGCGGTCTGGGCAAAGGCGGGAAACTCGTCCTCCCGCTCGTTCCACCAGTCAGCCAGCGATCCCTGCGGGTCGATGTCGATAAGCACGACGGGGCCGGCGCCGGCGCGCTGAGCCTGAACGGCCAGATGGCCGGACAGCGTGGTCTTGCCGGACCCACCCTTTTGTGAAGCCAATGCGAGAACGCGCACCAAGAATCCCCCTGAACATTTCGGTCGACCCCCAATCTTGCCCTTCAAACCTAATTTTGGGTTAACCCCCGGCAATATTCCCCAACTGCCCCGCACACGCCCATCTGACCGCCCTGTTTTGAACCCCTTTTCGGACGTGCCGAAACCGCTCTTGCAATTCAGTTGCAACCCTGTTGCTTTTGAGATCAGTTCGCATTAGATGTGATTCGCAAGGATAGAGAGGACCATTCGCCAATGATCATCTGCATCTGCAATGCCGTGCGCGAGGGCGATCTGCGGGCCGCCGCCCGCTGCTGCTCGGGCGACGCGGAAGAGGTCTATCGCTGCATGGGCGTCGAACCCCAGTGCCGCCAATGCCTGGACGAAGCCGCCGACATCTGCATGGAAGAGCGTGCCTGCGCGGCGTGATCGCCGTTCCCACCCCTGCCCGTCCTGCGGGCATGCGCCCCGATCCCGCTACTTCAAACGCCTCGCAACAGGCGTTTATGCTTGCAAGCACTCGCCCGCTTCGCAATGACCGAACGCAAACGGACATTCGAGAGCGAGGATTTTCGCGATGAAGAGCGATCCCAAAGTCGTCGAGTACCTCAACAGGGCGCTCACGAACGAACTGACGGCCATCAACCAGTACTGGCTGCATTATCGCACGCTGCACCACTGGGGCGTGCGCCGCCTGGCCGATTACGAACGCCACGAATCCATCGACGAGATGAAGCACGCCGACGTGCTGGCCGAACGCGTGCTGTTCCTCGACGGGCTGCCCAATTTCCAGGCGATCCACAAGCTGAAGGTGGGCGAGACGGTCGAGGAAATCCTCAAGGCCGACCTCGCGCTCGAGATGGAGGCGATCCCGCTGCTGCGCGACGCCATCGAATATTGCGAGCAGGTGCGCGACTATGTCAGCCGCGAGATCTTCGAGCGTATCCTCGAGAGCGAGGAGGAGCACGTCGACTTCCTCGAGACCCAGTTCGAGATGATCGAGCGCATGGGCCTCCACAATTATGTCCAGCTGCAGAGCCGGCCCGCCGGTGACGGCGATGGCGACGGCAACGGGGGCTAGGCAGCCGCGATGATCGGGGCGGGGGCACTGTGACGTCCATCGGCACACCGCTGAAGAACCGGCGGCAAAAGCGGTTCAGGTTCGCGATGATTCTGGCCATGACGCTGCTGGCCATCACCATGGTGGTGGCGATCTTCCTGGCCTTTACCGCCGATGCCCCGACCGCGGTCGAAACCGACCCGTCGACCGGCGCGCTGGTCGTCAGCGGCCCCGAACAGGAATTCGTGGGCCGGGTCGATGGCCGGGTCCGCGGACAGGATGTCACCGTCCTCGGCCTACCCGCCTATCACGTGCTGGCCGACAATGCCGAGGCGTTGGCGCTGGTCTGCGCCCTGCGCACCGATCCCGCGGCACAATGGTCCGAAGGCAGCGAGACCTTGCGCGCGCATCTCAATTCGCCCGAGATGACGCGCTATTGCAGGGACGGACCGTAACGGGCGGCGCCCGCCTCTAGTCCTTGCTGGCGTAGGGATTTTTCGCGCTGCGCAGCATCAGCCGCACCGGCACCGCGCCAAAGCCCAGCTCGCGCCGGATGCCGTTCACCAGGTAACGGCGATAGCTTTCGGGCAGCTCGTCCAGCCGCGTGCCGAAGATCACGAAACGCGGCGGGCGCGCGCCCACCTGCGTGATATAACGCAGCTTGATCCGCTTGCCGCCGGGCGCGGGCGGCGGATTGGCCGCCATCGCGTCGTCGAACCAGCGGTTCAATCCCGCGGTCGGCACGCGCCGGTTCCACTGGTCGCGAATGTCGAAGGCGGCCTGCAGCAACTGGTCGGTGCCCTTGCCGGTCCGGGCGGACACCGCCACCAGCGGCACGCCGCGCACCTGCGCCAGCCCTTCGTCCAGTGCGGCGCGAATGCCGTTGAACAGCGACGACGGTTCCGCCGCCACGTCCCACTTGTTGATCGCGACGATCAGCGCGCGCCCTTCCTCGACCGCGTGCGCCGCGATCTTCAGGTCCTGGTGCTCCAGCCCCAGCGTCGCATCCAGCAGCAGCACCACGACCTCGGCGAAATCGACCGCGTGGCGGGCATCGGCCACCGCCATGCGCTCCAGCTTGTCGGTCACGCGCGCGCGCTTGCGCATGCCGGCGGTGTCGATCAGCTTCACCTCGCGCACCTCGTCCGTGCGGGGATCGGCCCAGTGCCAGTCGATCGTGATCGAATCGCGGGTGATGCCTGCCTCGGGCCCGGTCAGCAGCCGGTCTTCCTGCAGCAGCCGGTTGATCAGCGTGGACTTGCCCGCATTGGGGCGGCCCACGATGGCCAGCTTCAGCGGGCCGAGCGGCTTTTCCTCGCCGTCGTCCTCGCCGGGAATATCCTCTTCGGGCTGCAACGGATCCAGGATCGGCAGCATCGCCTCGAACAGGTCGGCCACGCCCTCGCCATGTTCGGCGGATAGGGCGACCGGATCGCCAAAGCCCAGGGCAAAGCTCTCGTACAGGCCCGCGTCGCCCGCCTTGCCCTCGGCCTTGTTGGCGACCAGCACGACGGGCACGCTCTGTCCGCGCAGCCAGCGGGCGATTTCCTCGTCCAGCGGCGTCAGCCCCGCGCGCGAATCGATCACGAACAGCGCCATCGCCGCGCCGACCAGCGCCGCCTCGGTCTGGGCGCGCATGCGGCCCGGCAGGCTGGCGGGGTCGTCGTCCTCCCACCCGGCGGTGTCGACGATCTGGAACTTCAACCCCAATAGCTCGGCATCGCCGAAACGGCGGTCGCGCGTCACCCCCGGCTGGTCGTCGACCAGCGCGAGCTTCTTGCCGACGAGCCTGTTCCACAGGGTCGACTTGCCCACGTTGGGGCGTCCGATGATGACGACTTGGGGTAGCATGGCTGTCAGGTGGCGCTTATCGCGCCGCCTTGCAACACAATTGCGCCGTGGAAGGGGCCGCTCAGCCGGCTTTCGCGACCGGGGCGTCCTCGCCCAGGTCCTCGAACCATGCCTCGACCGGGCCGTTCAGCTTGATCGTCAGCGGGCGGCCCTTGCGGTCCATCGTCTTGCCCGCCTGAACGCGCACCCAGCCCTCGGAAATGCAGTATTCCTCGATATTGGTGCGCTGCGTGCCCTTGAAGCGGATCCCCACGCCCCGGCGCAGCACGTCGCCATCGAAATGCTTGCTGCGCGGATCGATCGCGAGGTGATCGGGCGGCACGTCCGTCCCCGAGCTGGCGGGGGCGGTATCCTGCGCCGCCGTTTCGGGCGCGGAATCGGGCGAGTTGTTCTCTTCGGTCATGGGACCCGGGCCTCTACCGGTAACGGGGTGCTTGTCAACGGCTTCACGCTCTGGCAAAGGCGCGCCTCTGCCGACGCAAGGGTGATTCTGATCCCCTTCCAGATGTCAGCGGGCGCGTAGCTCAGTGGTAGAGCACACCCTTCACACGGGTGGGGTCGCAAGTTCAATCCTTGCCGCGCCCACCA
>JAPYSD010000271.1 GCA_029936705.1 Croceicoccus sp.
GCTTCCAATGTTTACAGATACTTGAATACGGAGTGCATAATGAAACACGCTTCGGAACGCTGCGCATCGCGCGTTCGGCGATATTGTTGTCGACCTCGGCTCGTCCATCATCGAGGAAGCGCGTGAGGGCAATCCAGCGTTTGCGGCCATAGGCCAGCGCCTTGGCCATTGCCGACTTGGGCGATAGGCGGCGCAACGCATCGTCGATCGCCGAGCGTAACTCGTCGACCAATGGCCTGGCTTTCTCCTGCCGCCATTGCCGGCGGATATCGGGGGGCTGGCCGCGAACTTCGTCTTCGATCCGATAGAGTGCTCCGATCCGCTCGAGCAGATCGGTGGTCAGCGGTGTCGGACTGGTCTGATGGTTCTCGAATATCTTGCGCCGGAAATGCGCCCAGCAAGCCACTTCCTGAATGCGATTGCCGCCATAGAGCTTGGCATATCCGGCGTATCCATCTGCTTGAAGGAGACCGGTGAATGTCTTCAGTTCGGTTTGCGGATGGGTGCCGCTGCGTGTCTGAGTGAACTTGTACCACACCAGTGGTGGCCCGTTTGCTCCGCTGGCCCGGTCATCGACGACATAGGCCCAAAGCCGACCTTGCGCGGTTTTGCCCTTGCCTGGCACCAGCATCGGTACGGGCGTGTCGTCGCTGTGAATTTTGGCTGCCTTCAGGCCTTCCTCGCGAATGCGCGATACGATGGGGTCGAGCAGCTGCGCGGCCTGTCCTGCCCAGCCTGCCAGGGTCGACCGATCGATATCGAGGCCTTGTGCCGCCATCATCTCGGCCTGCCTGTAAAGCGGGAGGTGATGGTCGAACTTGGATACCACCACATGGGCGAGCGTGCCGAAGCTGGCCTTACCCCGGGCGACGGCTTTTGCACGAGCCGGTGCCTGCACGATCTTCTCGCAGGCACTGCAGCTATACTTGGGGCGGATTGTGCGGATGACGCGCCACTGGACCGGCAGGACATCGAGGATCTCGTCGCTGTCTTCACCCAAGGGACGCAGGGTGCCGCCGCACTCGGGACAATTGCAGCGACCTGTCTCGGGTTCGATCCGCTGCTCGTCCCGAGGCAGATGAGGCGGAAGGCTGCGAACCGGCGACGGCCGTTCGGACCTTTGTGCCGACGTGGCCTGACGGACATCGGCGACAGCGGCTTCGCCTTCGAGTTCCTCGAGCGTCAGTTCAAGCTGCTCAATCTGTGCCGACAGCTTCTCCGACGACTGCCCGAACGTCATGCGGCGCAGCTGCGCCAATTGGAAACGCAGCGTGTCGATCAGCGTATCCCGCGCCGCCAAGGCGGCTTCCAGCTCGGCGATCCGGGCGTCTTTATCAGGGTTGGAAGAGGCTGCGTCCGACACCGCGATCCATTAGCACAATAGGCCGCTATTCGCTAGAAAAACCGCGCAAATCCGCTACTTTTTAGCCCGCCAGAAGCGGCGCTGTGGTGCGCTCGGGACGACGCCAGTCGATACCTTCGCGAAGCATGGAAAGCTGCGCCGAGGTCAGGCTGACTTTGCCCGTCTTTGTCATTGGCCAGACGAATTTGCCGCGATCCATACGCTTGGAAAAGAGGCACATGCCTTGGCCATCGAACCAGAGCAGCTTGATCAGATCGCCACGCTTGCCGCGGAACGCGAACAGCGCGCCGCTATGGGGTGAATGCTCCAACACCTGCTGGACCAGGACCGCCAGGCCATCAAATCCCTTCCTCATGTCTGTCGCGCCGCACGCCAGGTAAACTCGCGTCGAGGGTGGCAGGGGTATCAAAGGCTCAATACCGAGATCACGCGAGCCAGGGCTTTGCCATCGACCATCGCATCCACAGTCAGGCGGACACCTGTCGGCAGTTCGATCCTGATATGCCCGCAATGAGACGGCACGGGCGGCGCGCCGTCGCTGACAACCGGATCCGCGACTTCAACCTCGGAAAATGCCGGCACCGATCGAGGCGAGACGCCGACCAGTTCTCCCGACATGGCCTGTCGTCGCCATGTATAAATGGATCCGCTGCCAATCTCGTGCTGCTCACACGCCGCGCGGACCGAGCCGCCGGGCCCAAATGCATCCCGCAGGATCGCCAGCTTCTGCTCCACCGTCCAGCGTCGTCGGCCTGAAACCCGCCCGACAACCTCAATGCGAGTACTCATATGACCACTCATATGCGTACTCGCTCGGTCCGGCTCGCTATCGCCCATCTTTGCCACTCCATTCAAAGGAGCGGCCATCAACCCTGCAATCCCGCTCCAAGCAAGGCGGCCTGCAGCCCACGGTTACGGACAGTGGGCCCTCGCCGACTAGCTGAAGTCGAAGTTTGACCTTGACGCCTCAGGGAACGATCCCGCCGTCATCCGCAGAGGCGTGCCCCGCCGGCACTAGCGAGATATGCCTGCGGGTAGGGTTAGAAATTAGGTCTCGTCGGCGCCCGGCTCCGTGCGCCCCGAATCTTTGGACCGCGAAGGCTTGGAATCGCTGGCGGTAGGCGCCGAGATGCCATGCTTCGCGAGAAAGCGCCGGAACGTCGGCTTGCTCCTGATCGGATCGAAGTCGGAGTCAGTCGCGATGTTGCGGGTCGCGGCCGTAACCGCGATCGCGCGGCTTTCTTCGAGGCACGCGACGGTTTCGCTCACCTTGCCCATCTGCGCGAACGCGCAACCTTTGTTGTAAAGCGCGTGCGCGTGGCGATCCGCGTACGACCCAGCGTCTCCCCGGAGGATATCGGCGATCACCTCGTCGTAGCACGCCACCGCCTCTGGATTGCGACCCAAGCGTGACAGGGCGTTACCCTTGTTGATCAGGAGCTTGAGGCGGAGGTCGGGCGCTCGTGCGTCCTCGAGCGCGGCCAGGTAGGCCAAGCCTTCGGGGATGAGCCGCAGCACTTCCTCGTGCTGGCCATCTTGCATCAGCACCACGAGCCGATTGTTCATCGCCTTGGCGACCTGATGACGCACCTCGACGCTGGCGTTAGATCGAAATCGCTCGACAGCTTGCGTCAAAACCGTAACCGCCTCGGCGACCAGACCAAGCCGGAAGAGGGCTGTCCCCTCGTAAAAATAGCCGGCGCTCTGGATCTCCGGACTGGTGGTCACGAGCCTCATGGAGGCCGCGAGTTCGCGAACCAGTTCCCAGTTCCCGCCCTCGATATGCTTGGCGATGAGCAGCAAATAGTCTTCGCTCGAGAAGGCGTCTGCCGTCTTCAGTCCCGCTGCGTCCGAGCGGAGGTCGAGCGTGAGTTGGTCGGCCATCGACAGCGACTGCTCCGCCGCAACACGCTGCGCCACGTTCGACGCCCAAGCTTCGGATTGAAGCCGCATGTCGGTGATTGCCCTGGCGCTCGCCGCCGCGCCGACGAGAATCGACTCCAGTTCGCTCTTGGCGACCTCGAATTCGGTGCGGATTGTCCTCACCATTCCCTCGGCGCTCGTTCTGAACTCCTCAATCCCCTTGCGCGCCTCGGCGACCGCAGCGTCCTTGGTGCGTAGCGCAAAGAAGATGACGGTAGTGGTGATGAGTATAGCGAACAGCGCCAGCGAGACGGTGACCAGCGTGGCGAACTGCGTCGAGACGTGCTCCTTCAGTCTCGCCTCGATCTTAAGTTCGATGTTCTCCCTCTCAAGGTCAGATAGAGAGGCGGAAGTAGCCTGATCAGCGGCGCTCACGTTCGCCGAGGAGCCGCTCCCAGTCGACAGCGCCGAGGACTTGCCGGCGATTGCCGGGCCTGTTGCCTGCGCATTTGCGACCCCGCCTGCAGATGCAATGAGCGCTAAGCACAAAGCGAAGATCAGATGTCGAATGCGCAAGTCGTCGCCCCCCGAAAACTGCACGACGTTAATCCCCGGTAGCGCAAGAAGCCAGAGAACGCTCTCGTGATGAAGCAAATTGTCAAGGCAAGTTGCGTGAACGTCGGCTGTCGTCAGCGACCGTCGTTTAGAGAGCCAGTTCAGAGTGGCCGCTCGTCCCAGGACCCGTCATTCAGTCTCTCCAAACGAGGTGGATGAATGTCGCCTTTTGACGAGACGATTTCGTCCGGTGGACGGCCGCTTTGTCAACGGCAATTGCCGCGACTTGAATGCCGATCGAACGGGCAGCAGCCGACCAGATCACGCCGTTCAGCAGTGAGCGCCTGACCGTCTGGTCGCGCCGAAACCTGCCGCTGGCATTTGCCTCAGCGTTCGAGCAGAAACGCCGACTGACTGGTCGCTTGACGTTAGCGCCGCAGTCCTTGAGAGCACGTGTCCGATCATGCTCATACAGCAGTGAATTAGTACCCGCGCCAACGACGATTACCGCTAGATCAGGTTCTCGATTGCAATCCGAGCATCATTTTCGACGATGGTTGCAACCTCCTGATATATCTGGGCGTCGACATCGACATCGGAGGTCTCGATCGACACGACAAGCGAGTAAGGCAGCTTGCGCAACCAGCGATTGCCGCGCTTGCGATCGCCCCACCAGCCTTTCGCCGGCATTACCCCAATTCCGTCCTTCAGCAAGAGATCCGATGCCGGTCCCGTCCACACGTCATGATGGAGCGAACCGCGCCGGGCGTTGGTTGGCCCGATCGTGAAGCGATCATCCTCATCCGGATCGTCGCGCTCGTAATCCTCATTGCGGGCAAGCTGATTGACCCGGGCGATCGCCCGCTCGGGCGTCTCGTCTTCAATCCCCTTGAGGAAGAAACGAAGCTTCGCCGAGGGATAGCGGTTTGCTTGCTGACGGGTCGAACGCGACGGATTGGGCTCGACGAAATAGGACAACGTGACCCGCAGGCGCACTTCCTCGGGACCGAGCTCTTCCAGCGCCTCGCGCGGCCACGGCAAGTCATGCCACTTCATTTCACCGAGGGCGATCGAACTGCCGGCGCCGCGGCGATAGGTCTGGATCTCGTCCTGCACGATCATCGTTAAGGCATTGTCGAGGCTGAGCAGCGCGCGGTCACGATCGGGCTTGCCGAACCCGAAGCGCTGCAACAGCTCGGCATAGTCGCCCCGCGACGGCCGTCGCGGCAAACGCGCGAGCATCGCCGGGGTCCAACGGGCCGAATGGATCATCAATGCGCGGACGGTCTGCGGGGTCGCATCGGGGTAGGCTGCCAGAATCGCGGCGGCGAGGCCGCTCGCCGCTGCGGTCGCCGCGCTCGTCTCACCCGTGCAGGTGAATCGGTGCGCGGCAAAATCGCGGGCCGTGGTCACGATGCTCAAATGCGGCGCATGCAGCGTCGCAATCCCATCGACATCGGCCACTCGATTGCCGCCTTCCATGACAATGTCCGGCTTGTTGCATAGCGTCGGTCGCATCCAGGCGAGGCCCGTCCGGGACGTCGGGCAGAGATCACCCTCGTCGGCAATATGGCCGACCGGCTCGTCATCTTCGACCAGATGCGTGCAGGCGCCGACGGTCACCGCGTTGAGCGCTTGCGCCGGCGACCGCATCGGCGACACGTCGTTCAGCGCAATATGATCATCGACCTCGTAAGGCTTCTCGTCGACGTTGCCCGCCGGCACGAAGAACAACCTCTGCTTGCC
>JAPYSD010000272.1 GCA_029936705.1 Croceicoccus sp.
CTGCCGATGACCGGCGATTTCTTCGTGCGCGGCGGCATCTATCGCCCCGTCGAACTGATCGTGACCCAGCCGGTGCATTTCGACATGCTCGATCATGGCGGCCCGGGGGTCTATGCGGCGACGACCGGCCTTGCCGACGACCGCGCGACCATTGCGCTGAGCGGGCGGGTCACCAATTCCACCGGTTCCGCGATGCCCGTCAGCGTGGTCGCCAGCCTGCTGGACGTCGGTGGCGAGGTTGCCGGATCGTGGCAGCAGGACGCCAGCATCCCGGCGGGTGAGACGGCCGAACTGGAAGGCACCTTCGACGTCGCGTCCCCGCATCTGTGGAACGGGGTGGAGGACCCCTATCTCTACACCCTGCGCTTCGAACTGCGCGGCAGCGACGGCACGGTCCTCGACAGCATCGACCAGGATTTCGGCATCCGCGAGATGCAGCTCGATCCCGAGCGCGGCTTCCTGCTAAATGGCAGGCCGTACCAGCTGCGCGGCGCGGGCTTCCACCAGGATACCGAGGAATCGGACTGGGCCGTCTCTCGCGAAGAGATCGACGAATCGTTCAAGATCCTGCTCGACATGGGCGCCAATTCGATCCGGCTTTCGCACTACCAGCATGGCTCGCCCGTGCACGAGCTGGCCGACCGCTATGGCATCGTGCTGTGGGACGAGATCGGGCTGGTGACCGCCTGGACCAATGCCCGCGACCAGGTCGAGGCGCCCGCCGGGATCGTCGAGAATGCGCGCCAGCAATTGCTCGACCTGGTCCACCAGAACTACAACCATGCGTCGGTGGCGGTGTGGGGCATCGCCAATGAAGTCGATTTCGGGCCGGGCCGCCCCGACTTCCTGGGCCGCCCGCCCGAGGTGATCGCCGATCCCATACCGTTGCTGAACAATCTGTCCGCGCTTGCGCACGAACTGGACCCGACGCGCGCGGTCGTCCTTGCCAATTGCTGCGACGAACGCGGCATGGAGGACGTGCCGATCGTGGCCGACGCCGTCGATGCGGTCGGCGTGAACCGCTATTTCGGCTGGTATTACGGCGAGGCGGACCAGCTGGGCCAGCATCTCGACACGCTGCGCGCCAAGCACCCGGACAAGCCGCTGTCGATCAGCGAATTCGGCGCGGGCGGCGCGGCGAACATGCACACCGACAACCCGCTGGGCGGCCCGTTCGACAAGGCGGGGCGCACCCAGCCCGAGGAATACCAGACCCTCTTCCACGAGGAGAACTGGCGCGAACTGGCCGACCGCGATTACCTGTGGGGCATCTGGCCGTGGAACGCCTTCGACTTCGGCACCACCGTCCGGACCGAGGGCGACGCGCAGGACATCAACACCAAGGGGCTGGTCACCTATGACCGCGAGATCCGCAAGGACGCGTATTACTTCTACCGCGCCAACTGGTCCGACCGGCCCACGGTGCACGTGCAGGGCCGCCGCTATGTCGACCGCGCCTATCCGGTCACCGATGTGCGGGTGAATTCGAACGCGGACACCACCACGCTGATGGTCAACGGAACCGCGCTGGACAGCAAGAGCGACTGCGACCTGAACGTCTGCGTGTGGAGCGATGTGAGGCTCGCCCCGGGTAAGAACGAGATCACGGCGCGCGGGCGTTTCGCCGGGGAAACGGTCGAGGACGCGATCGATTGGCAGCTTGACGATGAACAGGCGAACGCGTTCCGCATCGACAGCGGCGCCTTGATCGCCGCCGATGCGCCGGTGCAGTTCGGGTCGGACGATTTCTTCGCCGGGGGCACGGCGGGCAGCACCGACGAACCCGGTGGCTGGGGCCGCGACCCCGTCCCTGCCGAGATCGCGGGCACCGACCGGCGCGACGTCGTCGCCAGCTTCCGGCAGGGCGATTTCAGCTATCGCATTCCTGCGGCGAATGGGCGCTACCTCGTTACGCTGACCTTCGTCGAACCCGATCAGCCCGCGGGCGCGCGGCTGTTCGACGTGACCGCCAATGGCAGCGCCGCGCTGTCGTCCTATGACGTCGCCGCGCGCGCGGGCGGCGCGCTGGCGGCGGTGAGCGAGAGCTTTGACGTGGACGTCAGCGGCAACATGCTGGAACTGGCGTTCAAGCCCGTGGAGGGACAGGCCATCGTCTCGGCAGTCGAAGTCGTTCGCGGCGAATGAACCGGCGCCAGCTGCTGGCCGGTTGCGGCGCGCTGGGCCTTGCGGCCTGTGCGGGTCCGCAGGCCGGTCCGCGGCCCAGTCAGCGCACCTTGGCTCGGCGCCCGCTGGGCCTTGCGAACCTGACGGTGGCAGATGCGCTGAAGGCCGATTACGACGGCACGCTCCGGCGGGCGCGGGCGCTGGGCTACACCCATTTCGGCTTTCCGCTGGGGCCGCAATCGCCGCGCCACGAAACCCCGCGCGACCCGGTCGAGGTGGCCGCATCGTGCGAACGGGCCGGGCTGGCGGTGGGCACCGTGCGGCTTGCCTATTCGGCCGATTACGCGCGCCAGATGCAGATGGCGGCGCGGATCGGCGCCGGCATCGTCGCGCAATCGGCGGCGGACGTGTTCTTTACCGGCCCCTTGCCGGGCCGGACCACGCGCGCGGAATTCGAACGCTGGATGGAGCGGCTTGCGCTGATGGCCGGCGCGGCGCGGGACCAGGGACTGCGCATGGTCTATCACAACCATGACTGGGACCATGTGCCGCTGGACGGGCTGACCCCGCTGGAACTGATCGCGCAGCGTTTCGCGCCGGGCGAAGTGGATTTCGAGATCGACCTGGGCTGGGCCGCCGTGGCGGGCGTCGATCCGCTGGCGCTGGTCGAAAGCCTGGGGCCGCGCGTGCTGGCGCTGCATCTTAAGGATGTCGATCGCCGCTGTGCGCCGCCCGGCTGCCCGCGCTTCGTCGCGCCGGGTGAGGGCGATCTGGACTACCCCGCGCTGATGCCCCGGCTGGACCGGACGACAGGCGCGATCGGCTATGTCGAGGTGGACGAGCCTGCCGACGGCATGCTTGCCGCTGCCCGGGGTGCGGAAACGATCAGGCGCGCGCGGCAGGCGGGCTGACGCCGGGCGCAAAGCCCGGCGCCTGCGCCGCCGATCCTGCGATCACCAGTTCCACATGCTGCCGTCTTCCAGCCGGGCGACCGGAAGATAGGCGGGCTTGTAGGGATATTTCTCGGCCAGCTTCTCGTCGATGTCGACGCCGTGGCCCGGCGTTTCCCCGCAGTGCAGGTGCCCGTCGGCAAAGCTGTAGTCGTGCGGGAAGACCGCGTCCGTCTCCTCGGTGTGGCGCATGTATTCCTGGATGCCGAAATTGGGCACCCACGTATCGAAATGCAGCGCGCAGCCCATCGTGACCGGCGACAGGTCGGTGGCGCCGTGGCAGCCGGTACGGACCTGGTACAGGCTGGCCAGGTCGGCGATGCGGCGCAGGTGCGTCAGCCCGCCCGCGCCCACGACGGTGCAGCGGATATAGTCGATCAGCTGGTTCTCGATCAGGTCCTTGCAGTCCCAGATCGTGTTGAAGATCTCGCCCACCGCCAGCGGGGTGGTGGTGTGCTGGCGCACCAGGCGGAACGCTTCCTGGTTCTCGGCCGGGGTGCAATCCTCCAGCCAGAACAGCTGGAACGGCTCCAGCATCTTGCCCAGGTTCGCCGCTTCCTGGGGAGTGTAGCGGTGATGCCCGTCGTGCAGCAGGTGATGGTCGTAGCCATAGGTATCGCGCAGCTTCTCGAACAGCTTGGGGGTATAGTTCAGCGCCTTGCGCGTATCCCAGCCGGTGACCGAGGGGAGGTGGGAATCGGCCGGTTCGTAATGCAGCGTGCCGCGCCCCACGCCATAGGCGTCCTTGATGCCCGGCACGCCCGCCTGCGCGCGGATCGCCTTGTAGCCCATGTCGATATACTCGCCGACCGCGTCGACCGTCGCCTCGATATCGCTGCCGTTGGCGTGGCCATAGACCATCACCCGGTCGCGGCTGCGCCCGCCCAGCAGTTCGTACAGCGGCATGCCGGCCATCTTCGCCTTGATGTCCCACAGCGCCATGTCGACCGCCGCGATCGCCCGCATGGTCACCGGCCCGCGCCGCCAGTACGCCCCGCGATAGAGATACTGCCAGATATCCTCGATCCGGCGGGGATCCTTGCCGATCAGGCAGGGGATCACGTGGTCTTCCAGGTATGACACGACCGACAGTTCGCGGCCGTTCAGCGTGCCGTCGCCGATGCCGTACACGCCCTGGTCGGTCTCGATCTTGAGCGTGACGAAATTGCGCCCCGGGCAGGTGACGATGACTTTGGCGGACTGGATTTTCATGCAAAAGACCCCGGAAGATTGGCATCAGCGTATTGCCAGTCCTTGACGCCGCCAATTTGGTCTGTCAAGTTTTGATAAACCGGTAAGTCCAAAGGGGCCGACATGAACTCTGCAGCGCGAGCGAGCCACCGGCTCTACAAGGATATCGCGGGCCAGCTCATGTCCGAGATTCAGTCCGGCAAATACCCCATCGGCGCCCGGCTTCCCGCCGAACGCGACCTGGCCCTGAAATACGAGGTCAGCCGCCCCGTCATCCGCGAGGCGATCATCTCGCTGGAGGTACAGGGACTGGTCGACGTGCGCGTCGGTTCGGGCGTCTATGTGCAATCGGCGTCCGAACAGAAACCGGCCCCCAGTGGCGATGTTTCCGCGATCGAGCTGACCGAGGCGCGCCTTCTGATCGAGAGCGAGGTGGCCGCGCTGGCCGCCGCGCAGATTACCGATGACGAACTCGCCGAACTGGAGGACCTCGTCCGCCAAATTGAGGAAGAGAACAAGTCCCCCGACGGCAGGGAGGAGGCCGATACCGCCTTTCACCTCGCCATAGCGCAGGCGTCGCGCAACAACGCGCTGATCGAAACGGTCGAGCGGCTGTGGAACCTGCGCCGCACCTCGCGCGAAGCGGCGTTGCTGCATGAAAAGGCGCGTCACGCCAATATCAAGCCGGTGGTCGACGAACATACCGCGATCCTGCGCGCGCTACAGGCCCGCGATCCCAAGGCGGCGCGCGCGGCGATGCGGGCGCACCTGCTGCAGGTGCTGGAAAGCCTGCTGTTCGCGACCGAGCAGCGCGCCGTGGACGAGGCCCGCCGCAGCATGCAGGCCAAACGCGACCGCTATTCGCGCCTGACCGCGTAATTCCAATCCAGAGAAACCCATGAAATCACTTCACCTGCATCCCGACCGGCTGTTCCCGGCCGACACCGCCGTCCGCGCCATCGCGCGCCAATTGTACGAGACGGTGCGCGACCTGCCGATCATCAGCCCGCACGGGCATACCGACCCGTCCTGGTTCGCCCGGAACGAAAGCTTCGGCAATGCGACCGAACTGCTGCTGGTCCCCGATCACTATGTCCTGCGCATGCTTTATTCGCAGGGCATTCCGCTGGAGACGCTGGGCGTGTCCGACCGTTCGGGTGCTGCCGCCGACCCGCGCGCGGCGTGGCGGCTGTTTGCCGAAAACTACCACCTGTTCCGCGGGACGCCGTCGCGCATCTGGCTGGACTGGGTGTTCAGCGA
>JAPYSD010000273.1 GCA_029936705.1 Croceicoccus sp.
GGTCAGAGGGCCTGCGCGGCGCGTTCGACCAATTCGCGGTCATAGGGCAGTTCGCCCAGCAGGACGACATTGCCCGAGCTCATCCGGCGGGCCATCAGCAGGGTGAATTCGGGGCCTTCGGGTGCGATCTCGTCGAAACCAGCGGGAGTGAGCGAGCGCAGCCGGGCCGCCAGCGGCTCGGCAATCGGCTCGCCCCACGGCGTCTCGGTCTCGCGGCTGGCCTCGGCGGAGAGGTCGACGCTGGCCGAGAGCGCCGCGCTCGTTTCCGGGTCGGCCAGTTCCTTCCAGTTCAGCACGCCATAGACATGGTCGATGACATGGCCGTCGGTTGAGAACGGCAGCAGGATGCCGCGATAGATCGCTAGCCGGTCGGGGCCGGAGGCGAACTCCGCCTCGAACCCGATGGGCGCGCGGTTCGACAGCAGCTCGCCGTAATGGTCGGTGATGCGGGTCAGCAGGCTGTTGCCCGGAACGTCGGACAGCTGGACCGATCCGTCGCCCAGGCTGCAGCCGCAGGCCTGCGCCAGCGCGGTGCCGAGATGGATGATGCGCGGATCGCCCTGGTCGCCGGACAGGTCGAGCAGCACCGAATACGGGCCGAAATCGGGATGTCCGTGGGGGTCGAGCCGGTGGATCTCGGGAAATTCCTCGTCCCCCAGCAGCCCGGCCCAGAAATTATAGGCGCGCACCTGCATCCGGCGCTCGTCCTGCCCGATGGCGGGCGGCGGCGCGTGGCAGGCGGCGGCCTCGGCCTCGACCTCGGCGAAATGTTCGAAACCCGTCAGGTCGAGCGGATCGTCGGACCACAACATGTCGCCGGAAAGCGCATCGCCATGGAAGCGCAGCGTATCCATGCAGTGACGTCCCCCCTGTCCGCGATCGATTCCGGAAGCACGCACGGCGCGAGTCCCTGAGGCGCGCAGAGTCGCGCATAGAGGTAAACAACCCGTTAAGTTCTGGCCGGAAGGGCGGGGTTATCCGCGTTCGGCGATCGCCGCGGCCCGCGCGATCAGGGCCCGCGCCTCGTCGCGGTGGAGTTCCTCGGCCATCTGGCCGTTCACGGTCACCACCGCCTTGCCCGCATTGGCGGGGTCGCCGAACGCCGCGACGATGGCGCGCGCCTGCGCCAGCGCATCCTCGGACGGGGCGAACACCTCGTTCGCGGGGGCGATCTGGGAGGGGTGGATCAGCATTTTGCCGTCGAAGCCGAACAATCGTCCCTGGCGGCATTCGGCGCGCAGCCGGTCCTCGTCCCCGATGGCGTTCAGCACGCTGTCGATCGCCAGCAGCCCATAGGCGCGCGCCGCCATCACCACTTGCGACAGGACCGGGACCAGCGCCTCGCGGCCGGGGGTGCGCAGCAGGCCGGTGTCCTTGGACAGATCGTTGGCGCCCAGCACCAGCGCGCCCAGCGGCGTGACCCTGGCCATGCGCGCGATCCGTTCCAGCGCCAGCACCGAGGCGGGCGTCTCGACCATGACCCACAGCGCGACATCGGGCCCGAACCCCGCCGTGGCCATCGCGCCGGCGATCCCCTCGACGTCCTCGGCCGAATCGACCTTGGGTACCAGGATCGCGTCGAGCGGGCTGCGGGCGAGTGCGCGCAAGTCGTCGCCGCCCCATTCGCCGCCGATCGGATTGATCCGCACTACGCGGTGGCGCGGTTCCAGCCCGCCATCGGCCAGCGTCTGCGCCACCATGGCGCGTGCCTCGGCCTTCTTCTCGGCCGCGACCGCGTCTTCCAGGTCGAAGATCACGCAGTCGCAGGCAAGGCCGCGCGCCTTTTCCAGCGCGCGGGCATTGGATCCGGGCATCGACAGCGCGGAACGGACAATCGGCAGGGCGGGTCGGGTATCGGTCATGATCGGCGCGGGCAGTCCGTCCTAGATAATATAGCGCATGCGGATCGACTGGTTCACTCCCTTGCCGTCCACCTCGAAAGCGGCGTCCTTGAAGCTGGGCGGGCCCATCCGGACCGGCGCGTCGCGCGAAAAGCCGAAGCCCTCGCGCGGGATCATCAGCGCCTTGTCGATCTTGCCGTTCGCATTCTCGTCATGCAGCAGCGCGATGGCATAGCGGCCCTGCGGCACATCGGCGAAATTGAACTCCAGCCTTTGCGAGGCGGGCAGGGTCAGCGTGCGGCCCTGTCCCGATTCGCAATCGGGAAAGCTCATCTTGTTGGGGGCAAGGCAGGCATGGACTTCTCCCTTGGCCGAACGCAGGTCGGTGACCGTCACGTGGATCGTCCCCACCTGCGGCGTCATGCGCAGTTCCGATCCCTGCGAAGGACCTGCGGCCCCCACGAGGACGGCAATCGGCATCGCGAGCCAACGGAATTTCATGTCTTGTCCCATCCTTCTGCCGCAAGGCCCCGGTCGGTCCCGCACACCCGATCCCAGAAGCGGAAATAGAGGCCGTAGTTGCAGCGATATCTGTCGTGATGAAGCTGGTGGTGGCTGGCGGTTATCAATGCACCGCCCAGCCCTGAGCGGACGATGAACCGCGGAAACATTTCCCAGCCCATGTGGTTGGTGACGCCCATGATCGTCATGATCGCCAGCACGCAGCCCAGCACGCCGATATGGATCGGCACCAGGAAGACCAGCGCAGGGATCACGATCGCGCCGGTCACCGCCTCGACCGGGTGGAACGCCATCGCGGCCCAGGCGGTCGGCGGGCGGCTGGCGTGATGCACCGCATGGGCGATGCGGAACAGGCGCGGTTCGTGCATCGCGCGGTGCGTCCAGTAGAACCAGGTGTCGTGGGCGAACAGATAGACCAGCAGTGACACCGGCAGCCACCAGATCGGATAGGCGCCGACGTCCGCGTAAATGCGCGTCCAGCCATGCACCTGCCAGCCCCAGGCGACGATCCCGGCGGGCAATCCATAGATCGCGGCAGAAGCGAGCGACCATGCGATCTCGCGCCGGATCTGCGGGTTCAGGCCGCGGTACAGGCCCGGCCGGGCCGAGCGCGTCGCCATCGCGAAACCGCCGCTGGCCAGCAGGTAGCGCACCGCGACGATCGCGATCATCGCCAGCACCGACAGCAGCGCGGCCCAGTATCCGGTGTCAGAGGCATAGGAAGCCATGCCCGCGTCCATAGCGCGGGTGCCCCGCCTAGCCTAGCGGTGTCGCAAGCACCGGGGATTCGGGGAAAAACTGTGGCAGCCCCGTCACGGCCGCCGATTCAGGCCAGTTCGTTGCCGCCCCATGGCGCGCAGGCGCTGTCGAGCTCGACCTGCCGGCGGCGCATCGCGGCGCGGGCCAACCGTTCGACCTGTGCCTTGCGCCGGGCAGGCGCCAGCTTTTGCAGCGGGGCGGGGCGCAGGATCTCGGCATCGTAGCCATCGGCGACGATCACGCCGCAGCGGCCCGGCAGGAAACCTTCCCCTTCGAGGCAGGTGCGGTCGAGGTCGGGGGACAGCCCCCAGAAGAACCGGTCGCAATAGTCGAGATAATCGGGCCATTTCGCATCGCCCATCAGGTCGGCGCGGGCGACCTTGATCTCGACGATGACGATTTGCCCCTTGGCATCGACACCCATCAGGTCGGCGCGGCGGCCGCCGGGCAGCATCATTTCGGGAATGCACCAGATGTCGTTGCGTGCGAACAGGCGGCAGATCCCGCGCGCGATATCGCCCGCCGTGAAAGCCAAGGATGGACGGGAGCAAGGCGTGACGGCTGCGAGCGGCGAATCGATCATGCCCGCAAATTAGTGAACAGACAGGGAACGGGCAAGCCGCTAGTGCGTGTTGCCCACCAGCCGGTTCCGCTCCCGCTCGAACCGCTTGAGCAGCGCGCGGGCCGCGATCTTGCCGTCGGCGCCATGTTCGCGCGCCTGCAGCACCGCGAACAGCCCGGTCTCGAGCATGGCGCACAGGTCGCCTAGCGTCGCCTCCATCGCGGTATTGCGCGATTCGGGCATGGCCAAGGGATAGAGGCTGGCGTGACGTTCGGTGCCGGGCACGCTGGACCCGGTCAGCGCCGCGAGCGCGCCGGCTGCCTTGTGCATCGCCGCCCAGCGCGGGGCCAGCGGATCCCCGCCCCGGCCCTGGCGTTCGGGCGACACGGATCGTGCAGGCGACATCGGCTGCTCCACCCGGTCGATCCCGTCGAAGTCGCCTGAGAATTCGGGCATAGCGTTCATGGCGAATCTCTTGGGACAAAACCGGTTACGTTCCTCTTAATATGGATCTCGGGAGCCTTGCCGGTCCCGGAACGGGGCAGAACTATGCTCCATCGTCCGCTGGACCCAGAGGCGGGCGAGGGCACGTGCCGAATGTTCGTCACGCCATGCGCAAAAGGGGCTGGCGCGGCCTTGGGCCTGCTGCTAAGCGCCTGCATCCCAGCAAACCGCGCGCACCCATAGCTCAGCTGGATAGAGCGCTGCCCTCCGAAGGCAGAGGCCAGAGGTTCGAATCCTCTTGGGTGCGCCAAGGTTTTTCGATGCTGGCCTGCGCGATGCGCGTCCTTTTCTCTATCCTGCAGATTTCGCGCCGTTGGGCTTTCGCGGTTTCGTCGTGGCGGCCCCGCGTTCGGTGCGGGGCTGGCATCGCGAGGCATGCTGGCATACGCCTCCACCACTGTTCGATTCTGCCGGGAGGGCATGCCGCATGACGCTTCGCCTTATGAAGAAGGGCGCGACGGCGAATCTGCTGATCGACCGCGCCGACAAGCGCAATGCCCTCGACATGGCGATGTGGGAGCTGTTGCCCCGACTGCTGGAAGAAGCGCATGACGATCCTGAGATACGGCTTCTGGTCGTGCGCTCGGCGGAGGCGGGCCGAGCCTTCAGCGCGGGGGCGGACATAGGCGAGCTGCTCGCCAACAAGGATGATGTCGCATGGCGCGGCGCGAACCAGGCCGCGATCAACCGCGCGCAATATGAACTGGCACGCGCGGCGCTGCCCACGATCGCTTTCGTGGAAGGGGACTGCGTCGGCGGAGGCTGCGGCATCGCGCTCGCCTGCGATATAAGGGTGGCGACGCGCGCGGCGCGCTTCGGCGTGACGCCGGCCCGGCTGGGGCTGGCCTATCCCCTGCATGACGTGAAGCTGCTCGTCGACCTGGTCGGACCGGGGCAGGCGAGGCGGATCCTGTTTACCGGCGATCTGCTCGATGCGGACGAAGCGTCGCGGATAGGGTTGGTGGAGATGCTGGCCGACGACCCGGACGAGCTTGCTGACCGGATCGTATCCTCCAGTGCGCACTCGATCCGCGAGATGAAGCGCTTCGTTCGCAGGGTGCTCGATGGCCAGACCCAGGACGACGACGTTACGCGGCGCATCTTCGCCAAAGCCTTTGCAGGGCCTGATTTCGCGGAGGGAGCGACGGCCTTCATAGAGAAGCGTGAGCCGCGGTTTGGCTAAGCCCGGTAAAGGGCGCCGAGGAGAAGCGTGACAATTGCGTTAAGCCATTAAGCGTATGATTTCCCGCGGCTTGCCCCTGTTTGCAGCCCGAACTGGAATTTTCTGAAACTTTTTTGAAAAGATGTGTTGACCGACTCGGAGGTGGTCCATAT
>JAPYSD010000274.1 GCA_029936705.1 Croceicoccus sp.
GGTGGGAGGCGCCCCTTTTTCATTCGGCTGTCAGGGTAAAGCGATAATCGCTCGCCGCGATGTCGTCTTCGGCGGTCCGCTCGGGCAGGGCAGAAGCCAGCAGGATGGTGCGGCCATGCACGGCCTTTGGCTCACCGGCGACGAGGTCGACCGTTTCGCTCCATCCGGCACCTTCGACACGGGTGGAAACCACGATGCGGCCCGCCCAGATGCACTGGGTGCCCGCGGCGCAGCGGCTGTCTTCCTTCACCTCCACGGGGGTCAGCGTCAGATCGCCCGCAGCCACGGGCTGCTCCAGCGCCACGGCGCTTCCCTGCGGCGCGGCAGATACGGTGCTGGCGGCAGCGCCCCGATCGCCCGCGCAGCCGCCGATTGCGATCGCCGCCAGCAGGATCGCGGGAAACAGTTTACGCATTTGGCTTCACTCTCCTTGCGGACCGCACTAGACGGTCGCGGATGAACGCGACGCAACTCTATCTCATTTCGCCGCTCGACGTGTCGGGCGATTTTCCGCAGCGACTGGCCCGCGCCATCGATGCCGCCCCCGGCCTGGTGACAGCCTTCCAGTTCCGCGTGAAGGACATCGACCAGCACGAGGCGGCTGCATTGGCAGAGCCGCTGCAGGCGATCTGCGCGGAGCGCGAGGTGGGCTTCATCGTCAACGATTCGATCGCGCTGGCCAAGCGGCTGAAGGCCGATGGCGTGCACCTGGGGCAGAAGGACGGATCGGTCGACGAAGCGCGCGAGGAACTGGGACGCGAGGCGCAGATCGGCGTGACCTGCCATGACAGCCGCCACTTCGCGATGGAAGCGGGCGAGGCTGGCGCCGATTACGTCGCGTTCGGCGCATTCTTCCCCAGCACCACCAAGGACAGCGAATATCGCGCGGATATCGAGACGCTGGAATGGTGGTATCGCATCTTCGAGCTTCCCTGCGTCGCCATCGGGGGCATCACGCCCGACAATTGCGCACCGCTGGTGACGGCAGGGGCGGATTTCCTCGCCGTGTCGGGCGCGGTATGGAACGGCGACGAGGAAGCCGCCGTGCGCGCCTTTGCCAAGGCGATCGCGGAGGCACCGCCCCCGGCCGAGGACTGATCGCGCTGCCCCCCATCCGTTCGGACCTATCGCGTCGGCCAGGCGTTATGCGATTGAAACGAATGACGAAGGGGAATCTATGCCCAACCGTAAGATCGCCGCACGATTCGCGGCGCCGCTGGCCCTTGCGCTGATGATCGCAGGCTGCGGATCGAGTGATACGCCCGCCCAGGAACAGACCGCCCAGGCCCCCGCAAACGACAGCAACGATGCCGACGAGATGCGCAGCCGCGATGGCGAGTCCACGTCCGCGGACACCATCCCTGACAGCGAGGAGCGCCCGATCATGCAGGCGCAGGTCATCCTGGACCGCTTGGGCTTTTCGCCCGGTGTCGTCGACGGCAAGATGGGCATGAGCACCAGCAACGCGCTCGAGGCCTTTCAGGAGGCCAACGACCTGAGCGAGACCGGCAAGTACGACGATGCCACGCGCGACGCGCTGCTGGGCAGCGCCGCGGAAGCGATGAAGTCGGCCAAGGCAAGGGGCGACGATGCCGTCGCTCCGGCAATGGCGCCGCCCGGCTCTCCGCTGGCCGACCCGGTACCGGCGACGCGCGTGGTGACGATCCCCGAGCAATTCGCCATCGGACGGTTCGAGGCACTGCCCGACAATCCCGCCAAGCAGGCCGAAATGAGCAAGCTGGGCTACGAATCGCTGGACGAGAAGCTGGCCGAGCGGTTTCACACGACGGTCGAGACGCTCAAGATGCTGAATCCCGGCGGCGAACCCGCTGGCAGCGGCTCGCCCGCAGAGCAGACGAGCGAGAAGCAGGCGGACGAGGCTTCGACCGATGACAGTTCTTCGGGCGCGAAGCCGGGTCCGGAAAGTTTTTTCCATGCGGGGCAGAAGATCAGGGTTCCCAATATCGGCGCGGACTTCATCGACGCGTCCGCCGATCTCGACAGCGACTGGCGCGATACCTTGCGCAACCTCGGCGTCGGCAGCGATCAGCCGCAGGCCGCGCGCATCGTTGTCGACAAATCGGATAGCACGCTGCTGGCCTATGACGACAACGACCAAATCATCGGTGCCTTTACCGTGACGTCGGGGTCCAGTCACGATCCGCTTCCCATCGGCGAGTGGAAGATCAACGGCATCGCGCATAATCCGCCGTTTTCCTATGATCCCTCGCTGTTCTGGGACGTGCCCGACGATCACGAGAGCCAGCAATTGCCGCCCGGACCCAATGGCCCGGTTGGCGTCGTGTGGATCGACCTGTCCAAGGAGCATTACGGCATCCACGGCACATCCGCGCCGGAAACGATCGGCCGCGCCCAGAGCCATGGCTGCGTTCGCCTGACCAACTGGGACGCGGCGAGGCTGGCCCAGATGGTGTCGCAATCGACCGACGTGATCTTCCAGCAGTGAGCCCGGCAGTGAGCCCAGCAGCGGACAAGGCGGGCGACATCATCACCCGGCTGGCGCTGGAACCCCATCCTGAAGGCGGCTGGTACCGCGAGACCTGGCGCGAGGAAGCAGCAGATCTGGAGCGCGGCCATGCCAGCGCGATCCTTTTCCTGCTGGAGGAAGGGCAGCGCTCGCACTGGCACCGGATCGACGCGGCGGAGATGTGGATCTTCAACGCCGGATCGCCGCTCACCCTGTCGACTGCCCTTGGTGATGAGGGCGAGGATGTCCAGCGCGAGGTGACGCTGGGCAGCGACATTCTGGCGGGGCAGCAGGCGCAGCATCTCTACCGCGCCGGCGACTGGCAGGCCGCGCATGCTGGCGAGGGATGGTCGCTGGTCAGCTGCATCGTCGCGCCCGGGTTCGATTTCAGCGGTTTCGAACTGGCGCCGCCGAATTTGCTGCCCAGGGGTGCAAGGCGCGGCTGACCGGGCGGCAATCCGGGGATGCAAGGGCGCCGATGGCCCGACTGGGATTGCAAACACGGCATGGTCGCCTAGATCGGGCACTCGTATCTGTTGACGGGAACCGACCATGACTACCCATACCACTCGCATGCTCATCATCGGCTCTGGCCCTGCCGGCCTTTCCGCCGCGATCTATGGCGCGCGCGCGGGGATGGAACCGATCGTGGTGCAGGGGCTGCAACCCGGCGGGCAGCTGACCATCACCACCGATGTCGAGAATTACCCGGGTTTCCGCGACGTGATCCAGGGTCCGTGGCTGATGCAGGAAATGCAGGCGCAGGCCGAGCATGTCGGCACGCGCATGCTGTGGGACACGATTACCAGCGTCGATATCGCGGGCGGATCGCCATTCAAGGCGGTGGGCGACAGCGGCGACGAATATGTCGGCGACGTGCTGGTCATCGCCACCGGTGCGCAGGCCAAGTGGCTGGGCGTCGAGGGCGAGCAGAAATATTCGGGCAAGGGCGTGTCCGCCTGTGCGACCTGCGACGGGTTCTTCTATCGCGGCAAGAAGGTCGTGGTGATCGGCGGCGGCAATACCGCGGTCGAGGAAGCGCTCTACCTCACCAACCATTCCGATTATGTCACGCTGATCCACCGCCGCGACGAATTACGGTCGGAAAAGATCCTGCAGGACCGCCTGTTCGGCAATCCCAAGATCAGCGTGCTGTGGAACAAGACGGTCGAGGAATTCCTGGGCGACGAGGGCGGGCTGAATGCGCTGCGCCTCAAGGACACGGTGACGGGCGAGGAAAGCCGCTTCGACACCCAGGGTGCGTTCGTCGCTATCGGCCACGCGCCAGCGACCGAGCTGTTCAAGGGCCAGCTCGAGATGGACGACAGCGGCTATCTCATCGTCGAGGCCGGAACGCCCAAGACAGCGGTGCCGGGCGTTTTCGCATGCGGCGACGTGTCGGACCACACCTATCGCCAGGCGGTGACGGCGGCAGGCACGGGCTGCATGGCGGCGCTGGATGCCGAGCGTTTCCTCGGCACGCTGGAATTCGCGAAGAAAGAAGCGGCGGAGGCCTGAGCAGGCCGGGTCAGTCGGGACGCCGGGCCATCACGAAGCGCAGCAGCGCGCCATAGGTCTCCAGCATCTCGCCGTCGACATCCTCGTCATCGATGATGAAACCGAAGCGATCCTCGATCTCGGTCAGCAGGCCCATCACGGCCTGCGAATCGAGTTCGGGGATGGCGCCGAACAATTCGGTGTCGTCGCCGAAGGCGGAAACACGCTCTTCATCGAGCGCGAGCGTATCGACCAGGATGGCGCGCAGCTTGTCGTCTGCGGATTCGGTCGCGGGCGGAATGGCTTCGGTCATGACGGGACGGGGACTTAGCTTTTGACAAATGTCGACGCAAGCGTGGCGACAACGGCGCCGGGTGCTATCAGTCAGGCGATGACCCGTCCCGCCCGCCCCGAACCGCTCGATCACCTGCCGCTGCGCGGAGCGGCGAATGCGTTTGCGCTGGTGCTGAAGGACCGGGCGCTGGACTATGCCGCGCTGGAATCGTGGACTGGCAGGCTGGCCGCATGGCTTGCAGCGCGCGCGGAGGCGGAAGGCTGGCCACAAGGCGCGCGGGTGACAAGCTGGGCGGGAAAGGGCTTGCTCACCTGTCTGATGCCGCTGGCGGCGGCGCGGGCGGGCATGGTGCATGTGCCGGTCAACCCAGTGCTGAAACGTGCGCAGGTGCGCCATATCCTGGCCGACAGTGGTGCGCGGCTGCTGATTGGCAACATCGGCCGTCTGGGCGCGCTCAACGAAGGCGATCTGCCGCCGGAATGTGCGGCCATTGATGAGAAGATCGTGATTGGGGAGGCGGAGCATGGTGAGCCGCTCGGTCCCTCCGCAGCCGATCCGGATGGGCTGGCGGCGATCCTCTACACCAGCGGGTCGACCGGCAAGCCCAAGGGCGTGATGCTGAGCCATGCGAACATGTGGCTGGGCGCAGAAAGCGTCGCGGAATATCTCGGTCTCGATGCAGGCGACCGCGTGCTGGCGGTGCTGCCGCTGGCGTTCGATTACGGGCAAAGCCAGTTGCTTTCGACCTGGTACGCGGGCGGCTGCGCTTTTCCCATCGACTATCTGCTTCCGCGCGAGGTCGTGAAGGCGGTCGAAGCGCACGGCATCACCACCCTGGCAGCAGTCCCCCCGCTATGGGTGCAATTGCTGGAGCAGGACTGGCCCACAGCTGCCATCGCTCCGCTCAAGCGCCTGACCAATACGGGCGGCGCGCTGGGTGAGCCGCTGGTGCGCCGCCTGCGCGCCCGTTTCCCCGAAGCGCGCCTGTTCGCGATGTACGGCCTGACCGAGGCGTTTCGCTCCGCCTTTCTCGATCCGGGGCTGATCGACAGCCACCCGACATCCTTCGGCAAGGCGGTCCCGCATGTGGAAATCATGGTAGTTAACGACCAAGGCCAGCCCGCCGCGCCGAACGAGGAAGGCGAACTGGTCCATGCCGGACCCTTCGTCGCGCAGGGTTATTGGCAGGACCCGTTGCGGACCGCGGAACGCTTTCGCCCCGCGCCGGACTGGTCGGAAT
>JAPYSD010000777.1 GCA_029936705.1 Croceicoccus sp.
GGATAACGTCGCACTGGTCGAACGCCGCGGCGAAATCCTGCGCGATCAGCGTGCGGATCTTCTGCGCCTGGTTGTAATAGGCGTCGTAGAAGCCCGCGCTTAGCACATAGGTGCCGATCATGATGCGGCGCTTCACCTCGGGCCCGAAACCGTCGGCGCGGGTGGCGGCATACATGTCCTGCAACCCCGCGCCATCGGGCAGGTCGCGCAGCCCGTAGCGAACCCCGTCATAGCGCGCGAGGTTCGACGAAGCCTCGGCCGGCGCGATGATGTAATAGGCGGGCAGCGCGTATTTCGTGTGCGGCAGCGAGATGTCGACGATTTCCGCGCCCGCGTCCTTCATCCACGCGATGCCGTCGTCCCAGCTTTTCGCGACATCCTCGTCCATCCCGTCCATGCGGTATTCGCGCGGGATGCCGATGCGCTTGCCCTTCATGCCGGGGTCCAGGCCCGCTTCCCATTCGGGCACCGGCATGTCCAGGCTGGTCGCGTCCTTGGGATCGAAGCCCGCCATCGCCTCCAGCATGATCGCGCAGTCGCGCGTGTCGTGCGCCATCGGCCCCGCCTGGTCCAAGCTGGAGGCGAACGCCACCACGCCCCAGCGCGAGCAGCGGCCATAGGTCGGCTTGATGCCGGTGATGCCGGTGAACGCCGCGGGCTGGCGGATCGAACCGCCCGTGTCGGTGCCGGTCGCCGCCGGTGCCAGGCGCGCCGCTACCGCCGCCGACGATCCGCCCGACGATCCGCCGGGCGCCAGCGCTGCGTTGCCGCCGTCTTTCCGCCGCCACGGGCTGACGACATTGCCGAAATAGCTCGTCTCGTTCGACGAACCCATCGCGAACTGGTCAAGGTTCAGCTTGCCCAGCATGCCCGCGCCCGCGTCCCACAGTTTCTGAGAAACGGTCGATTCGTACTGCGGAGTGAACCCTTCCAGGATGTGGCTGGCCGCGGTGGTCTGCACGCCCCTGGTCGCGAACAGGTCCTTCATGCCGATCGGCACGCCGCCCATCTTGCCCAGCGCTTCGCCCTTGGCGCGCTTCGCATCGACGGCCTTGGCCGCATCGACCGCCGCTTCGGGGGTCGCCACGATAAAGGCGTTGAGGCTGCCTGCCGCCGCGACATTGGCGTTGAACGCCTCGGCCACCTCGACCGCGGTGAA
>JAPYSD010000778.1 GCA_029936705.1 Croceicoccus sp.
GGAGTCCCGATCGAGGTCATCCAGCTTGGTCTGGACCACCACGACCGACCGCTCGACCGGATTGCTCATGAAGGCACCGACACCAGCGGATTGAAGCACGACCAGTGGGCGGTTTCCGCCGCCCGTTTCGGCAAGGGCGAGGTCTATCCCAGCTGTTTCATCTGCATGCGCGACGAACCGGAACTGGATCATGGCGGGACCCGCCAGGCGGACGGCGAGGGCTTTGCCGTCTTCGGACGGGTCACTTCGGGCTTCGACACCCTCAGGCGCATCTACGAACGCGCCGAAGACACGGATTACCTGAGCGAGCCGATCACGCTCACGGTCGTCCACGACTGTTAGAAAAATCGGGCGTGCAAGCGCCCAGAGAGTGGAACTGAAACAATGGCTAAATTCAAGGTTTCTGCCGATATTGGCGGCACGTTCACAGATATCGTGGTCGAGGACGATGCCGGCGAGGTGCGCATCGGCAAGGTCCCGACGACGAAGGAGAACCCGGCGCTGGGCGTGCTGCAAGGCATTGGCCAGCTGGTCGGCGATCCGTCCGAGATCGACTTCTTCGTACACGGCACCACGGTTGGCCTCAACGCGTTCCTCGAACGGCGCGGTGCCAAGACGATGCTGATCATGACCGGCGGCATCAGCGACACCTACACCATTGCCCGCGGCCACCGCGAAGAGCTGTACAAGCTGCACTATCGCAAGCCCGAGCAACTGGTCCCGCGCCGCAATGTCCACGAGGTGCGCGAGCGGCTGGCCTGGGACGGTTCGGTCATCACCGAGCTGGCCGAGGACGACTTCGCCCCGATCATCGAGAAGGCGAAGGCAGAGGGCTCTCAGGCAATCGCGGTGTGTCTGCTGCACGCCTATACCAACCCGGTGCACGAATTGCGGGCGCGCGAGATTCTGAAGGCAGCTCTGCCCGATGTGTCGGTTTCGCTGTCGCATCAGGTGGCGCCCGAATGGCGCGAGGTCGAACGCGCATCTTCCACCGTGATGGACGCCTATGTCGCGCCGGTGGTCGAGCTCTATCTCAATACGCTGAAGGCGGAACTGGCCAAGTCGGGGATGGAAAAGACCGTCCACGTGATGGGATCGAGCGGCGGCGTGATGACCGACCGCCTCGCCAAGGAGCGGCCCATTGCCACGCTGATGACC
>JAPYSD010000779.1 GCA_029936705.1 Croceicoccus sp.
ACGGAAGGGTGAGCGCGTTGGCCGCGCTATCGCGTGTCGCCGGCAGCGCAAGCGACCGGGCGATCGTCGCCAGCCATGCCTATCGCTGGTCGCTGGCCGACCTGGCGATCCATTTGTCCGACGAGGATGAGCGCGCGCAGGTGATGGCCCTGCTGCGCGCGGCCGACCGGCCCGCGGGCCGCCTCGACCGCGCGATGCGCCCACTGAACGTGATGCGCGTCATGGCAGAGCGGGCGGCGGCGGAAGCGCGTCCGATCGGCGGCGCGGGCGATTTTCTCGCCGCCATGCGCGCGGGCCTGACCGGGCGATAAAATTCCTTAACCCTCATTGGCTTATGCGGCCCGGGAACGGCCGAAGGGGATGCAGATGAATCGGATGCTGATTGGCGCTTTCGGGGCGCTGTTGCTGGTGGCCATCGGCGTGTTCTGGTGGCAGGGCAGGGCAGTCGAAAGCCCCGCCGCCCCGCTGCCCGAGGCCGAGGATGCCCCGGAGGCTTCGGCCGATCCCGACGCGCTGCCGGTTGCCGATGTGGGCGACATGCAGGGCCCGGCATTGCCCAAGGCAGCGGAACTGACGCGCGAGCAGCAGCGCTTCTTCCGCTATGACCGCAACCGCGACCTTGAGATCACGCGCAACGAGATGCTGTCGACCCGCGTCGATGCATTCCGCAAGCTCGACAAGGACGGCAACAATCTGCTGACGTTCGAGGAATGGGCCGTCACCACCGTCGACCGGTTCGAGAAGATGGACGCCGACCGCAACCAGCGCCTGACCCCGGCCGAATTCGCCACCAGCGCGCCCAAGCGCCGTGCGGCGAAGCCCGCCAGCAAGTGCGCGTGCTGACAGATCAGGCGGGCTCGGCGATCCTCGCGCGGCCCAGCCATTCGGCCATGTCCCGCTTGGCCCGGTCGGTATAGGCGCGCTTGCGCTCCTTCTTCTTCACCGCTTCGTCGGGCATGGGGAACAGGCCGAAATTGACGTTCATCGGCTGATAGGTCTCGGCCTCGGCATCGCCGGTGATATGCGATAGCAGCGCGCCCATCGCGGTCGTGCGCGGCGGGGTCTGCCAGTCGCGCCCCGCCATTTCGCTGGCCGCCATCATGCCTGCCATCAATCCCACCGCCGCGCTTTCCACGTATCCTTCGCAGCCGGTGAT
>JAPYSD010000275.1 GCA_029936705.1 Croceicoccus sp.
GGTCGCCTGCTCCATGTCCATGCGGAAATAGCGCTTGAGCACCATAACGACGAATTCCATCGGCGTGTAATCGTCGTTGAGCATCAGCACCTTGAACTGGCTGGGCTTCTTGGGCTTGGCGCGCGTGCGGGTGGCGATGCCAACCTGTCCCGCGCCGCCCTTGTCGCCGCCCGATGGATCGTCGCCGTCTTCATCGGCGCAAACCGGCGTGAAAGGCGCACCGGCGTGCGCGTCGCGGTCGGCCAGGGCACCGTCGGCGGCCGTATTCCGTTCGGCCGGATAGGAATCGGTTCGGAAAGGCATCATCATTCGGCAGAATATCGTATCGGGTGCCCGCCATACAAGAGGCGGTTGTGCCGCGATGTCAACCGATAGGTCACGCGGCGTACCGGGCGGCACGAAAAAGGGCCGGATACGTCACGCGTACCCGGCCCGTTTCGGTCATCCGCGCGGGGCGCGAACGAACATCTGAAAGGCCTGCAATCAGGCGGCCTTGATCTTTTCCATGGCGAGGCTCATGCGCGTCGACAGCGGCTGCGAGGCGTCATTGGCCAGCTTCAGCATCGCTTCGGTGTTCTTCGACGACATGGCGACGGCCTTGTCGAAGTTCTTGCGAAGCAGCGCGCTCTGCATCTGGAAGAAATCGGTCGGCGACTTCACCGATGCCATTTCCTTAACCTCGGCAGTCATGGACTCGAACTCGGACTTGCTGTCGGCGACAGCAGCCTTGCCCATTTCCTGCATGCCGGCAGCGAAGATCTTGCTGGCTTCAACCATGGCTTCGAAATTGCCCTTGGTAAACTCGCCTGCTTCCTTGAACATTTCACAGCTCTTCTTGTAGGCGTCCTGCGACTTGGCGGTCATTTCCGCCATGGCGCTCTGGAACGACTTCGTCATCATTTCAGCGTCGGTCATCTTTACGAACTCCTGCGTGATATCTGGTTTTCTTGCTGGCGGAATAGGGGAAGTCTTGGTCGAACTGTCCGGATCCGCCTTGTCGGGGGCCGGGACGGCCGGGGTCTTGGCGGCCAGCGGCGCCTCGTCCTTTGGCCGTGAAGCAATCTCGGGCTCGCGCTGTTCCGGCTCGGCCGGCTTGGCGGGCGATTCGGCCGCAGCGGGCTCGGCCGCATCGGTCTGCGATTCTGCCGGTGCTTCGGCCAGCGCCTCGTCCTTCGCCGCGGCGATCGCCTGGGTGGATGCTTCCACCTTCAGCGTGTCGGTGTCGGGCGTCGGCAGTTCGGCGGGCTTGTCGGCGCCGTTTGCGAACTTCGCGGCCGCCTGCTGAACCGGCTTCGGTTCGCGCTTGTCGGCGGTCAGCTTCCCTGCCGCGGGCTTGGCGCCGGGTTTGTGCGCCATGGTCTTCGCAGCCGCAGGCTTCTTCACGGCGGGCTTTTCAGCCGCAGCCTTGCGCACGGGGGTCTTCCGCGCCGCGCCCTTCCTGGGCGAAGCCTTGCCAGCCGCGGCCTGATTGGCCTTGGGAGCGTTCTTGTCCTGCTTGTCGTCTGCCATGGCAAACACCTCGCGTTCTCAGTCCGGGGGGGTTTTCTCCCTCGTGCCGATCCGGAGAATTGGCTGTAGCCCGGCACGTTCATCGCACGATTCGTGCTGCGATGTTGCAGTGCACAATAAAGGGTCGGAAAGCCCCCGTCAACGAATTTTTGTGCAGTGCACAAAAGTCGGACTAGACTTGCAGCATAAAATCTGAAACCTGATTCGACTTGCGCCGGAATACGCTGCCGGATCAGCTCTTTACATAGCGGCCCGGCGCGTCCTCGATAACCTTGTCGCCGCGCCCGCCGGGCTTGCGCTTGCCGGCCACCTTGACTTCCTCCGCGTCGATTTCGCGAAGCCACGACTTCCAGTGATTCCACCAGCTGCCGGGTGTTTCGACCGCTTGCTCGACAAAGGATTCTAAGCTGTCGGGCAGTTCCCGATCATCCGCCTCGCCGTCTGGGCGGGGGAGGGTCCAGAACTGGTATTTCTTCGCTTCGGGCGGATTGACCACCCCGGCGATATGACCCGAGCCGGCCAGCATGAACTCCAACGGCCCAGAAAACTGCTGCGTCAGCTTCCACACGCTTTTCGCCGGGGCGATGTGATCCTCGCGGCCTGCCTGGATGAAGCTGGGCGTTTTAACCTTGTGCAGATCGATCGGCGTGCCGTTCAGCGTGATCGCATCGGGCTCGACCAGCAGGTTCTCATGATAGAGCTTACGCAGATACTCGCGGTGGAACCGCGCGGGCAGGTTGGTGCCGTGCCCGTTCCAGTAGAGCAGGTCGAACGGCTTGTACTCCTCGCCTAGCAAATAGTTGTTGATCACATAGGCCCATAGCAGGTCGGGACTGCGCAGCAGGTTGAACGCCAGGCTAAGGTAGCGTCCGTCGACGAAACCCTCGGTCGCCAGCGAATCCACCGCCGCCAATTGCTGCTCGTCGATGAAGGCCTTCAGCTCGCCCGCTTCGGAAAAATCGACCTGTGCGGTGAAATAGGTGGCGGAGGCGACCTTGTCCGCCTCTCCGCGACGCGCCAGCATCGCCAGCGTCGCCGCAAGCGTCGTGCCCGCCACGCAATAGCCGATCGCGTGAACCGCGGGGACGTCCAGCCGCTCGCGTATCACGTCGATCGCCTCGACCTGTGCAGCGGCGTAATCCTCCCACCCGATATCGGCCATCGACGGGTCGGCCGATTTCCAGCTGACCATGAACGTGCTGATCCCCTGGTCGAGGCAGTATTTCACGAAGCTCTTCTTTGGGGTGAGGTCGAGAATGTAGAACCGGTTGATCCACGGGGGGAAGATCACCAGCGGCACCGAAAGCACCTTTTCGGTCGTCGGCGTGTACTGGATCAGCTGGAACAGCGGCGTCTCATGCACCACCTTGCCGGGTGTCGCGGCGATATTCTCGCCAATGGTAAAGGCGTTGTTGTCGGTATGGGTCAGCTGGCCCGCCTGCAGATCGGCCAGAAAATGCGACATGCCCTTGACCAGGTTCTCGCCGCCCGTTTCCAACGTGCGCGCAATCACGACCGGGTTAGTCAGCGGGAAATGCGCGGGCGACATCGCCTCGGTCAGCAGGCGGGTGAAGAACGACAGCTGCATCTTGCGGTCGTCGGGAAGCCCCTCGGCCCTGGCGGCGGCGTCCATGATCTGGTCCGCCGCCATCAGATAGGCCTGGTGCAGCATCGCGAAAATCGGGTTGTCGCGCCACTGCGGATCGGCAAAGCGGCGGTCCGACCGGGGCAGGGCCAGCGTACCCGCCGCCTTGCCGGGTTCGGCGCCCGCCGCCATGAACTGGCCGATCATCGTTTCCCACAGCGCCAGCGTGTCGATGAAGGCGCGATTGGCGGCGTCGCCCTCGTTCGGGGTGAAGCGCGCCATCCATTGCCCGGCCAACTCCATCCAGCGCGAAGGATCGGCGAAACCGCTGGCGGCCATCGCGGGGTTCTCGCGCGCGAAATCCTGCCACATCCGGGTCAGCCGGCCCACGACGTCGTCCCAGTCGGTCGGTGCTGCCTGCGATGCCTTTGCGCTATCGGTTTCAGCCGAGGCCTGCGCGGGGAAGAACGCGTCCATCATCTGCTGCGCAGCCTGCGACTGCATTGCGATCATGTCGCGCATCGGCCCTTCCATCAGCGGCGCGAACGGCCCGGCGAACAATGACGTCGGCAGGGCGTAGGGCGCCTGCGGGGCATCCGATTCGCCTGGCGATGCCCCCGCCTTGCTGCCGCTGCCTGTGCCGTTCTGCTGTCTGGTGGCCATTAGCTCGTTCCGTCTTGCGCGCCATGCTGGCTGTCACCTGTCATGGTGGTGCCTGCGCAGCAAAATGGCAACTGGATCATGGATTTCTGAAACATCGCGGCGCGATTTGCCTTGCGATAGGCATATTCTGCAAGCATGGGCAGGCTACGCGGGTTCTGCCCGAAACGGCGGATATTCGCCCGCGCCTTCACGCCAATGGATAAGAGAGAGATGAGTCAGGATTTCTACCGCATCAAGCGCCTTCCCCCCTATGTCATCGCAGAGGTGAACGACATGCGGGCCGCGGCGCGTCGAGCGGGCAATGACATCATCGACCTCGGCATGGGCAACCCGGACCTGCCGCCGCCGCCGCACGTGATAGACAAGCTGTGCGAAGTGGCGCGCAAGGGTGACGCGCACGGCTATTCCCAGTCCAAGGGTATCCCCGGCCTGCGCCGCGCCCAGGCGAACTATTACGCCAAGCGCTTCAATGTCGAGCTTGATCCCGAGCGCGAGATCGTCGTGACCATGGGGTCGAAGGAAGGGCTCGCCAGCCTCGCCACTGCGATTACCGCGCCGGGCGACGTGGTGATGGCGCCCAATCCCTCGTACCCGATCCACACCTTTGGCTTCATCATCGCGGGCGCGACCATCCGCGAGGTGCCGACGACCCCGGACGATCGGTACTGGAAGGCGCTAGAATCCGCGATGCGCCACACCGTGCCGCGCCCGACCGTCCTGATCGTCAACTACCCGTCGAACCCCACGGCGGAAACGGTCGACCTCGCCTTCTACGAGCGGCTGGTGGCCTGGGCGAAGGAGAACAATGTCTGGATCGTCTCCGACCTTGCCTATTCGGAGCTGTATTACGACGGCAATCCGACGCGTTCGATCCTGGAGGTGCCGGGCGCCAAGGATGTCGCGGTCGAGTTTACCTCGATGTCCAAGACCTATTCGATGGCGGGCTGGCGCATGGGATTCGCCGTCGGCAACCGCGAGCTGATCGCGGCGCTGACCCGCGTGAAGAGCTACCTCGACTATGGCGCGTTTACCCCGATCCAGGCCGCGGCCTGTGCGGCGCTGAACGGGCCACAGGACATCGTCGAGAAGAACCGCAACCTCTACCAGGCGCGCCGCGACGTCATGGTCGAGGCGTTCGGCCGCGCCGGCTGGGAAATCCCGCCGCCGCCCGCGTCGATGTTCGCCTGGGCCCCGCTGCCGCCCGCCCTGCGCGAGATGGGCAGCCTGGAGTTTTCCAAGCAGCTCCTCACCCATGCCGAGGTCGCGGTCGCACCCGGCGTCGGTTACGGCGAACAGGGCGAGGGCTTCGTGCGCATCGCCATGGTCGAGAACGAGCAGCGGCTGCGCCAAGCCGCCCGCAATATCAAGCGCTGGTTCCGCTCGATGGGGATGGACGTCTGATCTGGCGGCAAATGTTCCATGCGCCCTTTCCCCGATTGCCAGACGAGGCGAAGGGCGCTAGGGGCGCTTGCCTACACCACATGAGGGGCCCGATGGCGGAGTGGTGACGCAGCGGACTGCAAATCCGTATACGCCGGTTCGATTCCGGCTCGGGCCTCCATCGCCGGTTTAGGCATTTTTGCGTCTTGCCGCGGGCGGAACCTGCGGCTAACGGGACGCCGGATTGCCGCTTTAGCTCAGTTGGTAGAGCATCGCATTCGTAATGCGGGGGTCACAGGTTCGAGTCCTGTAAGCGGCACCATCCTT
>JAPYSD010000276.1 GCA_029936705.1 Croceicoccus sp.
CGTCGAGGCGGTTCGCAGCGGCCTCATTACCGAGCAGCAGCTGGACCGCGCGGTCCGGCGCGTGATACTTGTCGATTTCGCGATGGGGCAATACGAACATCCCTTCGTCGAAGAAGCCGGCGTCGCGGCGCTGGTCGGCGGTGAGAGCGACATGGCCTGGGGCCGTTCGGTGCAGGCACGCTCCATGGTGCTGCTGGAAAACGACGGGCGGCTGCCCGCAGCGCCCGGCACCAGGGTGCTGCTGAACGGCGTCGACGCCGATGCCGCGCGCGCCGCAGGGCTGGTGCCGGTTAGCGATCCTGCCGATGCCGAACTGGCTGTGCTGCGCACGACCTCTCCGTTCGAGAGGCTGCACCCCAACTACATGTTCGGATCGATGCAGCAGGAAGGCAGCCTGGCCTTTGCACCCGGCTCCCCCGCGATGACATTTGTGGGCGGTTTGCCCGCCGAACTGCCGCTGGTGGTCGAGGTCCAGATGGACCGCCCGGCGATCCTGACCCCGTTCAGGCAGCGCGCCAACGTGCTGATCGCGGGCTTCGGCGCGGATGATGCGGCGTTCCTGGACGTGCTGACGGGCAAGGTCACGCCGGAAGGGCGCCTGCCGTTCGAACTGCCGTCCTCGATGGCATCGGTCGAAAGGCAGCGTCCCGGCACGCCGTCCGATACCGGCGATCCGCTCTATCCGCGGCATTACCGGTTCGGCGGCGCGCAGTAAGCTGGCTCGGCGGTCGTCAGGCGGCCTGGGCTACCTCGATCAGCTTGCGGCGCAGCCATGCCAGCCCTTCGTCCTTCGAGCGGGTGGCGTGGTACATCATCATCTCGCCCATGACAGGCAGGTCGAAATCGGGTTCGGCGATGCGCAGCGACAGCGGATCGGCGCAAACCCGGGCTAGCCGTTCGTGCATGACCGCCAGCCGGTTGGTATTGCGCAGCAGCCAGGGCACCTGGATGAAGGACTGGGCTGTCACCTCGACCCGGCGTTCGGGGGTCAGCTTGGCCAGCGCGTCCTCTATGAAGGTGTCCCGTCCCGCTAGGCGGACCGACACGTGCCCGCAGCCGAGGAAGCGTTCCAGCGACATGCTGTCTTCCAGCGCCGGGTTCGACCGGCAGCCGACCACCACCAGCCGCTCCTCGAACACTTTCTCGCGCGGGTGATTGCCTTCCATGAACTGTTCGGGCGAAATCACCAGGTCGACCACCCCCCTCTCGATCAGTTCCGAACTGTTCCGCGTGGGGAGGGCGAGGTCGAGGCGGATGCCGGGCGCTTCCTCGTGCAGGGTGCGGATCAGCGGGACCAGCAGCACGGTCGTGATGAAGTCCGAGGTGACGAGCTTGAACTGGCGTTTCGACGTGCTGGGGTCGAACACGGTGCCGGTCGCGATCAGGCTGCGAAAGCGCACCAGCGTCGCGTCCACTTCCGGCGCCAGCGCCAGTGCGTGCGGCGTCGGGAACATCTTCTTCCCGTTCTGCACCAGCAGCTCGTCCTGAAAGGAATCGCGCAGCCGTTTTAGCGCCGCGCTCATCGCGGGCTGCGTGATGTTGAGGCGGCGGGCGGCCGCGGTCACGCTGCGCTCCTCCATCAGCACGTTGAAGGCCACCAGCAGATTGAGATCGAAATTGTCGAGCCGCATGAACGATCGCTAGCATCTATCAATATCGAGAAGAACAAAAAATTGGACGTATCGACGCGCCCGTGACAGCTTGCCCGCAAGGTCACAACAGAAGACCGCTTTGGGAAGGATTACACGATGCACAAGCATTTGTTCGCCGGCACCGCAATTTCGCTGGCGCTGATCTGCCAGACGGCCACCGCGCAGGACGCGGGCGCGGCGGGCGCAGCCACGCGCGACCAGGCCGCCGGGCAGCGGCCGGGCGGGCTGGACGTCATCACCGTCACCGCCCAGCGGCGCGAGGAAACGCTGCAGGACGCAGCCATCCCGATCAACGCGGCCACGGGCGAGCAGCTTGAGCTGGCCGGCGTGGTCGATGCGACCGCGCTGAACCGCGTGGCGCCTGCGCTGTATGTCGTGAACGGGGGCGGGGCCAATCCCGGCTATTTCGTGCGCGGCGTCGGCAATTTCACCAACAACGGCTATACCAATCCGGCGATCGCCTTCAACATCGACGGGGTCTATATCGGGCGCACCTCCTCGACGCTGGCGTCGTTTCTCGACCTCAACCGGGTGGAAGTGCTGAAAGGACCGCAGGGCACGCTCTATGGCCGCAACGCCACCGGCGGCGCGGTCAACGTGATCCCCAACGCGCCCGTGCTGGGCGAGCTGAGCGGCAAGATCAGCGGGCAGTACGGCAATTACGACGCGTACCAGCTGACCGCCGTGCTGAACGCCCCCATCGGCGACCGCGTCGCGCTGCGGCTTGCCGGGTCGAAGGGCGAGCATGACGGCTATTACGACGACGGCACCGGCGATGCCGACGACCTGGGCCTGCGCGCGCAGGTGCTGTTCGAAGCCAGCGACAGCTTCAATGTCCGCGTTTCGGCCGATTACTCGACGACCAAGGGCGTGGGGCAGGGCGTCAATGTCGACGGGGTCTATACCTTCTCGCCCTTCAATCCCGGCGCCACGATCCCGAACTGGAACTTCGTGGCGGCGCCGGACAATGTCTCCGACCCGTTCACCGGCATCCACACCCCGCAGACGGGCGACTTCATCCGCGACAACGCCACCGCCGCTCCGCTCTATTCGCCGGTCATCGATTACGCCTATCCGTTCCGCGACGACGAGTTCTGGGGCGTGAACGCCGAAATCAACGCCGAGCTGGGCGACATCGACCTCGTCGTGATCCCGGCCTACCGCGAATCCCGGCTGAACAACCGGTTCAACGGTGCGCCCTTCAGGGGCGCGGAGCAAAAGGACCTGGCGACGCAGTTCAGCATCGAGGCACGCGCCTCGGGCGCGCTGGGCCAGCTGGACTGGCTGCTGGGCTCCTATTATTTCGACGAGTCCGTCGCCGGCCTCAATTCGTACAACCAGTTCTCGACCGTGTCGTTCAACCGGTTCGATACCGACACGGAATCGACGGCCATTTTCGGTCGGCTGACCTATAACGTGTCCGACGATTTCCGGCTGGTCGGCGGGCTGCGCTATACCGACGAAAGCCGCTCGATCGACGCGCGCGTGGACTCGCTGGCGGGGGTCTGCCTGATCGAGCCTGCCTTTGGCCCGCCAAGCTGCCCGCAGGTGCCGAACTTCCCCGTCGGCCTGACATTGCGCGACACGCTGGAGCAGCTGGATCCCGCCCTGTTCCCCGCCGGGTCGCCGCTGAACGCCGATCCGATTGCCGGGGCGTTTCCCTATGGCCCGTTCGGCATGATGGGGCCGCAGGCGCTGCTGATCGTCACGCCCACCGACATCGTGCGCGATTCCGGGGACGAGGAAGTGACCTACCGGCTGGCGGCGGAATATGACGTCACGCCCGACAACCTCGTCTATGCCAGTTTCGAGACCGGCTTCCGCGCGGGCGGGTTCAACATCACCGTCGGGCAGGAGGAATACGATCCCGAATATATCGATGCCTGGACGCTGGGGTCGAAGAACAGCTTCTTCGACAACCGCCTGCAGCTGAACCTCGAGGCGTTCTACTGGAAATACCGCGGTCAGCAGCTGGCCGCGCTGGGCGTCGACAGCCGGGGCAACAATTCGTTCTATACCCGCAATGTCGGCAAGTCGTCGATCACCGGGGTCGAGATGGACTTTCAGTTCCTGGCGACGCCCACCACGCTGCTGCGCGGCAATGTGCAATATCTCGACGCGACCTACGATTCCTTCTCGTTCAACCAGGTCGATCTGTCGGATGCGACCGATCCGCCCAATTTCCTGACGCCGATCACTGGCTGCGACGCGACGCAGGTGCTGGGCCCGCAGCGCTCGTTCGACATCGACTGTTCGGGCAAGCCCGCGCTGAACGCCCCGGAATGGACGCTGAACCTGGGGATCGAGCAGACCGTCCCGCTGGGCGGCATGGAGCTGACCGGCACGTTCGACAGCCGCTATCGCAGCAACCGGGTGGTGGGCTTCGCCTATCTGCCTACCAGCGAGAGCGGCGACGACCTGACGCTCGATGCGTCGCTGACCCTGCGGCCCGATGTCGGCGGGTGGTCCGCGACCGCGTTCATCCGCAACATCACGGACGAGGCGATGCCCACGCTGCGCCAGGTCGGCGCCGGAAACGTGGCGGGAACGGCGTACGAACCGCCGCGCACCTATGGCCTGCGCCTGGGTTACGATTTCTGATGCGGCGCATCGGGACATCCATCCTGGCGGCACTGGCCGCGGCATCCGTGGCCGCGCCCCCCGCCGCCGCGCAGGACGCGGGCGAAAGCGGCGGGGCGGAATGGATCACGCTGGGCACCGGGGGCGGGCCGGTCACCAACCCGGCGCGATCCCAGCCAGCGAACCTGCTGCGCTTCGATGGGCAGGACTACCTGGTCGATGTCGGCGACGGCGCGGCCATGCAGATCGGCAAGGCGGGCGTGCAGACGCGGATGATCGACGCGATCTTCATCTCGCACCTGCATTTCGACCATACCGGGGGGCTTGCCGCCATACTGGGCCTGCGGTTCCAGACCAACGGGCAGGATCCGCTGACCATTTATGGCCCGCCCGGAACGCGGGAACTGGTCGATGGCATCCTCGCTTCGATGGTGCCGGGCGCCACGGCCAATTACGGGGTCGCGGGCGCGCCCCCGGTCGACCACCGCGCGGGGATAGAGGTCGTGGAACTTCGCGACGGGCAAAATGCGCGCGTCGGCGGCATGACCGTCACCGTGCGCAGCAACACGCATTACAGCTTCCCCCCGGATAGCGAGCTGGCGAAGCGGTTCCAGTCGCTTTCCTATCGCTTCGACATGGCGGGCAAGTCGATCACCTATACCGGCGACACCGGACCCAGCCCGGCGGTCGAGGATCTGGCCAGGGGATCGGACCTGCTGGTGGCCGAGATGATGGACATCCCGCTGACGATCAGCCGCATGATGGCCGCCAATCCCAGCATGCCGCAGGCGCAGGCCCGCGCGATGCAGTCGCACCTTGCCACCCACCACCTTGCCGCGCGCGACGTGGGCGAGCTGGCCGCGCGGGCCGGGGTGCCCGCGGTGGTCGTCACCCATTTCGCGGGCCGGGAAGCGGACGAGCCGGGGCATCTGCGATATTACCAGCAAGCACATGAAGCGTATGACGGGGTGTTTCTGATCGCCGACGACATGGACGCGTTCCAGCCATGACCCAGACGCTCTATTTCGCGCCGCAGACATGCGCGCGGGTGTCGCTGACCGCGCTGGAGGAAATCGGCCAGCCGTTCGAAACGCGGTTGATCGCGTTTCTGGCCGGGGAGCATCGCGCGCCCGGCTATCTCGCGGTCAATCCGTCGGGCAAGGTGCCCGCCCTCGTCACCGAAGGCGGTACGCTGGTGCAGAACGGCGCGATCCTGCATTACCTGGCGG
>JAPYSD010000780.1 GCA_029936705.1 Croceicoccus sp.
GTGCGGCAGCCGGGCTTCATATCATGCAGGCCGATTTCGGCTTCATGGTGATCCTCGGCCTGTTCGCTCTGTTTGGCATTATCATCAACAATGCCATCGTTCTCGTCGACCGCTGCGAGATCGAGCGCAGTGAAGCGGAGAAACGTGCACACGATGAAGGCAAAACGCGCGACGATGCTGACGTTGAGCAAGTAGCCGAAGCGGTGGTCCAGGCCGGCATGCGCCGGTTCCGACCAATCCTGATGACGACGATCACCACGATCGTCGGACTCCTACCGCTCATCATCGGACAGGACGTGCTTTTCTACGGCTTGGCCAGCGCTATCGCGTTTGGTTTGGTGTTTGCTCTGGCAATCACATTGGGCGCGGTGCCCGTTCTGTACGCGTGGTTCTTTGGCGCACAGTCCGCCAGCTCGAAATCAGGAAAGTGATGATTGTACCGTCAACATCCGGGGCTCGTAATTGGCATTCGACATTCGTCAACTAAGATATGCAATCGCTGCAGCGGATCACGGCAGCTTTTATCGCGCCGCCCGCGCCCTTGATGTTGAACAATCAACGCTCAGTCGCTCAGTTATGAAGCTCGAACGATCGGTCGGCGCTCAGCTATTCTTGAGGTCACACTCGGGTGTAGCTCCAACGACCGCCGGGTTGCGATTTCTGCGCAGCGCCCGACCTATGGTCGCCAATGCGGACCGGATGATCGCCAACACGCGCGCGGCGGGCAGTGGCCGTGCAGGAGGTTTCGTTGTCGGGTTCAACAACTCCGTCTCTGCTGGAAACCTTCGTGCTACGCTGGTCGCCGCGCAACGCGAGAACCCTGACCTTAAAATCAACGGCGTCGAATCGGACCGCAGTGCACTTTTCGCGGGTCTCGACAGCGGCGAGATCGATATAGCCATCTTGATGGGCGAGATCGCCCGCGATGATTGTCGGCACGCCTCGTTCTGGAGCGAGCACGTCGTCGCTGCGATGTCGAAGGGTCACGCACTCTATGAGCGTGACACTGTCAACTGGACTGATCTGCGTGGGCAGCGCTTTATGCTGCCGACCGCCGATCCCGGCCCGGACATCCGCGACATGCTGATCGGTATGTCCCCCGTCAGCACCTATGGCACAGATTTGAGGTTGTGATTTAAGGAGGATTT
>JAPYSD010000277.1 GCA_029936705.1 Croceicoccus sp.
CCCCAACCCCTATGGCGTGCCGATCACCACCGGCGGCTGGGCCGGCAACGGCGCCATACTGCAAAGCGGCCTCAACGACTACGCCATCCACAAGGCGTTTCCGCAGCTGACCGACGGTTCAGGCGTCTACCGCGCGCTCGACTACATCCACGGCACGCATCCGGCCTCGAACCTGTCCTTCGTGTCGGCGGTCGGCGCGCGGTCCAAGGAAGTCGCCTATGGCAGCAACCGGGCCGACTTCTCGTTCATCCCCGGCGGCGTCGTGCCCGGCGTGCTGGTGATCAAGCCCGACTACCCGGAGAACCAGGAAAACTGGCCCTTCTTCTGGGGCGAGAACGAATATGTGGTGAACATGACGCCCAGCTATGTCGCGCTGGTCCAGGCCGCCATCGAGCTGAACAACGACAACCGCTGAAAACCAACGCACATCGCCCGCTGAAAAGCGGGCGATGCTGCGCGAAAAATCGCAATGCCGAATGAAATGGTGCCAGAAGAGGCATCACATTCGAAATAATTTTTTACGTCTTATCAGATAGCTAGGAATTCGGTCGTCTCCAAAAAGCCCTCAAAAGGCCCTCAAAAGCCGTCTAATGCATTGGTTCGATGCCTTTTTCGGGACTCCAAATTCAATTTCTCCCTATGCGAGTTGGGCGATATCAATGTCAGCTTTACGCCCGTATTGTGTCGAAAAAGTCGGCCCCGCCGCGCCGGAGGTTAATTTCGGGCAACAAAAATTCAGAGTGAGCTTGCCGCTTGAATCATTGTTACATTACGAGGCGTGCCAAAGTTCTAGTGTTACCGACCAAAACGGGTGGCAGAGTTTTTCAACACAATACGCCCGGATTCTGGACGTAGCCCGCGCATAGCAAGGTGCCCGAAAGCGGACCGCTTGCTTTTCTGCTCTGGCAGGCTGAGTCAATTGTGAGTGTTGGATGGAACGTTGGTCCGTAGCTTGGATCTGCTGGATTAGCCTTCGCCGGCTAAGCTTTCCAATACCGGGCACCGATCATCACTGGTAGTGCCACACTGCCTGATCAATTTTGTCAGAGCAGTTTCCATGCGCGCGAGGTCCGCCAGCTTGGCGCGGACGTTCCCGAGATGCTGTTCCGCGATTGATTGCACTTGATCGCAATGCACATCGGGCCCCGGTGTGAGGTCGAGCAGCGCCCGCACCTCTTCAAGGGAGAAGCCGAGTTCGCGCGCACGCCGAACGAAACGCAGCCGCTCGATGTCCCGAGGACCGTAGTCGCGGTAAGCGCCCCTTCGTGGAGGCGGGTCGATGACTCCTATCCGCTCATAATATCGGATTGTCTCGATTTTGCATCCGGTCTGTTTCGATACATCACCGATTTTCACACGAAACCCCTTGAGTCTGTAGTTGCTACAGACTGTAAATAATTGCGGGAATCGGGTTTTGGAAAGGGACGACTGGTGCGCAGCTTCAGCACATGGTGGAACGGATTAGCGGCGGGCAGCGGTGTCTTTGCTGCCTTCGGAGCAGCTGCTTGCTGTGCACTCCCATTGACGCTTACGTCAGTTGGTGTGGGTTCCGCGTGGCTTGGCAGCATCTCGCCTGTCGTAGCCCCCTATCGCCTCCCCCTGCTGACCCTCGCGTCGGCTCTTCTCCTCGCTGCGACCCTCCGTTTGCTCTGGCAGTTTAGGCAGGCACAAACATGCCCGGCGGACAGTGCATGCGGATCACCGACCTATCGAGCGCTGACCGCCATAGGGATTGCCATCGGTGCTGCGCTGCTGACAGGTGCCTTCCTCTATGGCTGATCCGATCCTGATCTCGCGCTTGCGCTGCCCCGAATGCGGTCATGAAGAAGACATGGAAATGCCGACCAACGCCTGCATGTTCTTCTACACTTGCACGGGCTGCGGCGTGCGTCTCAAGCCGCTCCACGGCGATTGCTGCGTGTTCTGCTCCTACGGCACAGTTCGCTGTCCTCCGATACAGGAAGGGGACTGCTGCAATGGCTGAGGCTTTCGATTTCATTGCGATCGGATCGGGAACGGCTGCGCAGGTCGCGGTCCACCAGATGGCCGACGCCGGGAAGCGTTGCGCGGTTATCGATTACAGGCCCTACGGTGGCACATGCGCGCTCCGAGGGTGCGATCCGAAAAAGATGATGGTGAGTGGAGAGGAAGCGCTCGCTGCACACAGGCGATTGAAGGGGAAGGGTATCGAAGGTTCTGTTTCGATTGACTGGGGTGACCTCCAGGCATTCAAGCGCAGCTTCACCGACCCCGTCCCTGAAAAGCAGGAAGCTCGCTACGAGCGAAAGGGCGTCGCGACCTTCCACTGCACGGCTCGCTTCGCTGGCCCCGGCCGGATCGTGATAGGCGAGACCGAACTGTGTTTTTCCCACGCTCTTATCGCGACGGGGGCGGAGCCTCGATCACTTGGCATCGAAGGCGAGCCGTTGCTGACCCACAGCGATGCATTCCTAGAACTCGAATCCCTTCCAGATCGGATCGTATTCGTCGGCGGTGGATACATAGCTGCGGAATTTGCCCACCTCGCGGCGCGGGCAGGTGCAAAGGTAACCATCATCCAACGAGGCCGCATTCTGAAAGCCTTCGACCCTGACACGGTCGATTGGCTCATGCCGAGTTTCGACGATCTCGGCATTGAAATCGTGGACGCCGAGGTGAACAGCGTAGCGAAGAGAGGCGGCGTTCTGACCGTCCATGCTGGCGACCGCAGGATCGAAGGGGACTTGGTGGTGCACGCTGCCGGAAGAGTCCCTGCGATCGGTTCGCTCGATCTGGGGGCGGGAGACGTCGCCTGTGACGAGGGTCGCTTGGTGCTTACCGCTCAACTACGAAGCCAAAGCAACCCCAAAGTCTTCGCGGCGGGTGACGCTGCTGCAAATGGTCCGCCACTGACTCCGGTCTCCAGTCATGATGCCAAAGTGGTTCTTGAGAACATACTCGAAGATAGCGGCCGAGCTCCGAACTATTGTGGGGTTCCTAGTGCACTTTTCACGGAGCCGCCGGCGGCGCGGGTCGGAATGCTGGAAAGCGAGGCGCACGAGGCAGGTTTGGATTTCACGGTGAATGCTGGATCGCACCCAGGTTGGTTTTCGGCAAGGCGGCTGAACGAAGAGATCTACGGCCACAAGGTGCTGGTCGAAACTGGAACAGGACGCATCCTTGGGGCTCACCTGGTCGGCCCTGACGCTGACGAACTGATCAATATCTTCGGCTTAGCCATCCGACATGGGCTTAATGCGGACGATATTAAATCGACTATGTTTGCTTACCCTACAGCTGCCTCCGACGCCGGATCTATGTTGGGTTGAGCAGCACCCGATCGCCGGAGTTCTCTCCATTCCAACCCAACGACTGCTTTCACACAGCGGTGTAATGCGACCAATGTCCGCTCACGGGTCGCAAGCCGAATGTCCGCTATCTGCGCCTTGTCGACCAGGACCGGACTGACCACTAGCGGCCCCATCGCAGCCCAACTTAGAAGTCGGCAGAGATGCTGGCTTTGATTGTGCGCGGGGTTCCTTGCAGCAGTGCGGCAGAAAAGACGTCGAACGCGCTGGCCCAGTACTTTTCGTTCGTGATATTATCGGCCGAAAGGCGGAGCGTGACCGGCGTGTCGTCCGCCGCGAAGACGTAGCGCGCACCGAGATCGATACGCGTCCAGCTATCGAGTTCGAGCGTGTTGGCGGCATCGACCCACTGCGGACCCGTGTGCACTGCACGCGCTGTGATCGTCGCGCCAGGCACAAAGCCCAAGTCCCACTCCAAGTCTGCATTGGCGGTGTATTCGGAAACGCCAGGTACCTCGTTGCCGCTGACGAGCTTCGCATCGGTCAGAGCTGCGCCGCCGATCAGCCTCAGGCTGGGTGTCAGATCGCCGTTGACCGTGAACTCGATGCCTTGGTGCGTCTGATCCCCGAGGTATCCGAAGCTGCCGTCGGCAAGCACACCCTCTCCCGGTCGCTCAAGGCGGTAGGCGCCGAGACCGACGAAGACATCGCCCAGTGCCAGCTTGCCTCCAACCTCGTACTGCAGCGACTTGCGGGGCGCGAGCACCTCTCCCGGATTGCTGACGAGCGCCGGATCGAGGGGCGCTGTCGGACCTTGCTGGAGCGCCTCGATCCGGTTGCCATATAGCGACAGGCCATCGAAGGGCTTGAGGACCACGCCGATTACGGGCGTGACTGCGCTTTCATCGTATTCGGTCGCCAGGTCGCCGCCGAAATAGCTGTAGCTCTTCACATTGATGGATTGCAGGCGCAGGCCCGCCGTGACCTGCAAACGGTCTTCGATCATCCCGATCGTGTCCGATGCGAAAGCACTCCAGAGCCGCGTCCGCGAAATCGGGAAGGGATCCTCAAGGTCGCCGCCGACGAGGGCCGAAGACGGCAGTTCGACCTGCGGGGCGTCGTAGATATTGGTGGCGTAGCCGGCAAAACCAGGCCCGTAACGGAAATCATAGGCGTTGCGGTTCACCTGCCAGCTGGCATTGCCGCCGAAATTGAACTCGTGGGTGATCGCTTCGCCCAACTTCACGCGGATGCCAGCTTCGACCGCTTCGTTATTGTCGGTCCGCGGGACGAACAGCGCCGTGCCGCTGGCAGCACCGCTACCGGCATCGAGAACGGTAATGCCGCCGTAAATGCCTTCCTCGCGCCCGTCGCGCGCACCGGCCCTGAAGTATGCCAATGCATTGTCGGCAAGATCGTATTCCACGGCCAGCGCGCCGAAAACATCGCGCAGTTCGGTGTAGGTGAAATCCTGCGCATAGTTCGCATCGCCATCGGGAACGGCGGGGATCGTTGCGCTTCCGACGGTGACCTTCGGCCGCAAGGCGTCGATCCGGACATTCTGGAACGCCAGGTCGAGAGCTGCCCGTAGCGGGCCACTGTCATAATCGATCGCACCGCCCACGACCTGAGTGCGGCGATCTTCACGGTCGATCGACGTTTCGCCGTCACGATAGGCTGCATTCAGGCGAACGCCCCATTCGCCGTTCTGGCCAAAGCGGCGAGCGACATCGAAGCTGCCGCCGAAGTGGGCATTCTCGCTGGCTGAAACGGTTACGCGATTGAGGTCGGTGTCTCCGGCCCTCTTGAGCTGCAGATTGACGCTTCCGCCAAGTCCCGATCCGCCCGGTGCTGCACCGTTCAGGAAGGCGCTGGCGCCGTTGAGGACCTGGACGCTTTCAAACAGTTTTGGAGGGCGGTGCGCTTCTGCTCGTCGATATCCGTACAAGTGCCGATCCAGCGCTGTATCTCACCCTGCTCGTTGAGGATCGGCAGCGCACGACCGATCATCCAGCGATAATCACCGCTGTGATGCCTCAGGCGATATTCAACCTCGTACGGTTCGCCGGTAGCGAGGCTGTGGTTCCATTTCTTCCATGTGTCGGCCTGGTCATCCTCATGGAACATCCCGGCCCATCCTTCGCCGTCGGTTGAT
>JAPYSD010000278.1 GCA_029936705.1 Croceicoccus sp.
GGGGGGCTTCGTGTCGAAGCCCCCTTTCCTTGCGTTGACGGCCGAAATACCGGCAGCCGCCCAGCGCGATACCATGACGGGGCGCAATTCTTCGTCCGTGGGGCCGACGGCAAGACCGAGGAACGTGTTATCAGGAATCATGTTCATGGCGATGCGAACCTTGCTCTGAATTTCGAGGGGCTTGGCTCAGGGCTCGAAGCGGACTGGGGGGCGGCTGGCGGCGACAGGTTCGCCCTCCTCTTCTTCCGTTCCTCCTTTGACCTTCCCGATAACACGATAGGCCAGGCATCCCGCGGCGATCAGGTGCAGCGCGATGTCCTCGGGCATGTAGCCAGCTTCGGGCCACGCACCGTAATTGCCATCGATGGTGAAGGCATCAGATGAATAGGGTGTGCCGACCCAGAATTCCCATTCGTCTCCACGGGAGCGGAAATAGAGCGGCTGGCCGTCAATATTACCCTCCGCCTGGACGGGGCATTTCCCCCCGATCCAGTCGAGATCTACGCCGTCCACGGGTACGCGGGGTGCGTCGGCAGAACTCTTCGTTGCGGACACAGGCGTGATATAGCCCTCTGTGTCGAGAACGATCTGGCCTTGTTCGATCGCCGACTGCAGGGCAGCCTTGATCTGCTTGTTATGGCTGATGGCTTGCCGCTCCTTTCGAAGCGCGGCCACTTCAGCTTCGAGATCGGTGAGCCTTTTCGATGCAGCATCCCAGCCGAACTTGAAGATCTCGCGCGGGGTGAAGTCGCTGGAGAGGCACTCCTGCGCGTCAATGCGCTCGAATTCGCTATCCTTGGTGGCAGGTGAGGTCATCACGCTTCTCCCGATGCCCTGTCGATCGTCGACGGGGCGCGCAAGGCCGCCGTGTCGAGCCAGTCGGCGACTGCGATGACGATGCTTTCGTACGTCTCGTTAGAGATCATGTCGTCGCGCCAGTAGCCGGTGGCCTCGCGAAGATAGCCTGATGCGGTATCGGCCGCCGGGCGAGCCTCGAAGGCGTCCCGCGCGATGTCGAGGGTCATCTCGGTCATGTGAATATCTCCGATCGAGCGTGATGGCAGGCCGGCGCGACGGAAATTTTTCCCTTCGCCTGTCCAGCTTCAATGCCAGGCATGGCTATTGTGCCGCTGAGGCGCGGCGAAGCTTCCTTCGATCTTTCCGGTAATGGCGGGAACAGGACGCGGCGCCGAGTAACCGGTTAACGGTTTCTGCGTCATTCCAGATCGTGTGCTCGAAGATATTAGCCAGCCGCTTGGTCCGCCGGGGATCCATGGGCTTGAAATTCTCGTCCCGAAGCGCGGTGGCTTCATAGATCTCGCCGATCAGCTTGTCGGCCATGGTTTCGCGGCTCATTGTCCGCTCGTCCGGCAGGCGGGGGTTAGCCGCAGAATGGGGGCACGCAATTCTGTGCGAGCGCTATCGCGCTTGGTCTTGGGCATATTAGAGCATCCATAATGCAAAAGCCCGCGCGCTTGCGGCGCGCGGGCTGGAGTGGGAGTTCGGCGCCGGTTAGTTCCAGCTTCAAGCCAGGATGAAGTGTTTCACGAAGCCCATCGAGAAAACGTATCCGGCGAAGACGAGGAGGTTGATGTAGGTGAAGGTCAGGTGACCATTTCCTAGAGGCTCCCCCTTGGTTCTTTGTCTTAGCCATGCCCTCGTTAGGAAGAACAGCGCGTTGGCGATACTGAGCAGGCCGAAAACGGCGAACGTCTCCGGCTGCATTAGGAAGTCGAGCATGATCGTTGCCTTTTAAGGGGAGGTGATATCAGCGGCTGGCAGGATGACCGCGGCTGATTGCGATGGTTTCCATGACGATCTTATAGGATGAGCGCGCCAAGGGGCCCAAAGGTAAGATTGCGCATATTGCGCATAAAGAAATACCCGCCGCAGCAATTTGCTGGGCGGGTTTTCTTAGGGCTGGATGGAGGCGAGAAAGACCGAGCCAGCGGTCATCCGCCGAAACTACTGAAAGATGAATAAGAGCGCGATAGATCCAATCATGAATGCCAGAACTGCTCCAACGATTCTTAGATTGCGCTGGTGGTCCTCCTCGAGCCTCGTTTCACGCTCGAGCGCGTCAGCCTCTCTCTCTTTGGATTGTCGCTCCAACTCGGCTTGATCGAACTCCGTGTTGCAGTATCGGCAGATTCTCGCCTCGGCGCGTATTGTTTCCGCGCAGTTGGGGCAGCGCTTGGTCTCCCCGGCACCGACCGTGCCTTCCTTTTCCTGCGCAATGGCGATGAACAGGATTGCAAGCGGTCCAAGGAAGAATCCTATCAGACCCCACATGAGCGGATCATGTCCCTTGCTCTTAGCGATGGCATGACAAACGGCGGCCGATCCCAGCCAGACAAGTAATATAACGATGATCATTGATTGCCCCCTTTGATGAGGTTCTTGCCCTCGCGCTGCGCTCAAAACAAGAGGCTGGTCATCACTGCGTTGTCGAATGAACGGGTGGCGGTCAGGCCGCCAATGGAACGTAGTTGTTATCGTTCATCGCGATCGCGCTCTGGAAGGATTGAGCGATCAGGACGCAAGTGCGGCGGCCATATTCGCTGTGTTCGTCGAACTCGCCGCGGTTGAAGGCTGCATCGACCGTATTGATGAGGCTGGCTGTAGCGGCCTGTGCCTGATCGCGGTTGACCGCGGGATCGAGCAGGAAGCGGTTGAGCGTATCGAGTGCCTTGTCAGGATCGGCGGCGCCGTCGACCTTCCACTGTCCGTAAGCAATGGCGAACTGGGCATTGCTTACGAGCTGCGCGATGGCCGCGATATCAAGGTTCGTGGTGAGCTTGGCGATCTGGGTTCGATTCTTGATGGTCATCATTTTCCCCTCTCTTCGAGCAGTTCGGGAAATCTGTTCTTCGATCGGGCTTTGCTTGCCCCGGCCGCAGGTATGGAGAAACCGTCGGCGGCTGGCTGATGGGCTTTTTGAAACGGTCCGCTCTCACTTGGTGTGAAACGGCTTGAGACCGTTGAGGATGTCGGCCGCAACGCTCAGGGCGACGAGGAGTACAGGGATCGCGGCGATGACGAGGATCGCGATTAGATCGCTTGTAGAAGGGTGAAGTTGGTGCGGCGGCGTACCCTCGGTCTGGGTCAATTTTGCCATAAGTGTCGATCCTCGATGCCGGCTTTAGTCGCCGTGCGTTGCAGACGCGCGAATGGGCCGCGAGAAGCGTTGGGCGGCCCTGCGAAGTGATGGGAGACTGAGGTTAGCTAACAGGGGCATTGAGAGAGGAACCGAGAGAGATCCTTCTCTTGAGGCTTTGCCAGGTGCGATTGTATGCCTCCAGCCTGATGGGCTGGCCGAACCGGCGGGCCTCCCGCTTGTGGCGGGCCCAGACGCGGCGTTCGTTCTTCGTGAGGAGAGCCCAGTGCTTCGGGCAAATCCACTCATAGAAGGGGTCAGCGCTTGTCCTGCGGCAGTCAGGAATGCAGCAGGGCGTCCGGTTGCTCATGCTGCTTCGCGATCGCGATATGGGGCAGGACGGCGTTCGATCGGCAGGACGTCGTAGGGATGAGCGAACGACGTATGGGCGCTGCCGGGGTAGCATATCTCTACGTAGGCACGATTGTGGCCGAGATAGAAGGCAGGTTCTCCCTCGACGGTGATGGGCGCACCCCAATCTTCCGGATCCGGTGCGCGCTTGCATTTGGCGATGCGCAGGAAATCGCGAAACGAATACCCTTCGAAGAGGCTGTTCTTCCAGGTTTCGGCAAGCGCACGGCCGCGGGAGATAGCGGTGACGTCACCGGAAATGCCGAGCGCTGTCACGGTCCATCGTTTGAGGAGGAAGCCAGCTGGCAATTTGTGATCTCCGGTCATTGAGGGATTATAGGATTTGATGGGTATTTGCCCCAATGCCCCAATATGGCGTGCCAACTGGTGGGGCTGTTTTGACACTCAGCCGGGCACGAGGCCATGCAGCGGCGAGATCACGCGTCGGCGTATTTGCCAGCGTTCTGATCCATATCGCCGATATGGAGATCAGCGGCTTTCAAATCGTGCCAATGTCCGGACTGGACCTCGACAGCCTCGAGATCGCAGAAGTCATCACTGGCATCGCGCAGCATCGCCATGAGATCCTGGGCCTCGGCGAGCGACGGTGCGGTAGCGACCTCGGTCTGACCTGCTGTTTCGGTCTTGCTGAAGAAGACGAGCCCCATGCACTCGCCAACGAAGGTACCGTGCTCTGCAGAGTGGATTGCGAATGCCATGGCCATTTTCCTTCTCGACTGTCTATTCGCGCAGATCGTCTAGTTTGGAACTCTCGAACTTTCGGCTGAAAAACCCAAAAGAAAACCCCGCCGAGGCGAAGCCGGGCGGGGTCGAAAGAGAGAAGCATCAAAGCTGGCAGCTGATGATGTCGTATGCGTTGCTGTCGAAGCTCACGCGAATGAAATCATCAGACTTGTGCCCCATCTCCGGAAGGTCCTCGGCATTGCAGTGATCGTGATCCGGCCAGATGATCAGGTCTTCTCCGCAAGCTGGGTGATCGCCCATCTCTTCATGCAGGAACACCGCCTCGACCGCGAGATCGTACAGGCCCTTGGAAGCCCCCTGCCCGCCATGAGTGTCAGAGGTCTTCTGTGCTGCAATCGCCATGTGCATTTTCCTTCAGCCCGTTGGATCTACCTGCCTCTCTGTAGAACATTATCGGATCGAGAAGGAGACAAACTTGGCATCCAGTTTGCTTGATCCTACAATGAAACTCATATGGATCAGGGAAGGAAGTTCGAATGACGCACAATTTTCAAGCCGCAGGAATTTCGTCGATAAATAATCTGATCGCGAGCATCGAAGGAGGACAGGTTACCCTTGAGGCGTTCGAAGAAGCAGGTAGGAAAACCATACAAGATATGTGTGGTAAGGCTCAGGAGGATTTGAGAACCAAACTCAAGCTATTTGCATCCGTAACCTGCATTAAATATGATTTGGCCCCGACTACATTGGACAGGCTCGTGAATAATATCGATGCCTTTCTTGAAAGCTGTGATAATAATAAGTTTTTCGCCGACCTGAGTGATGAAATTCCAGATTGGCCGTCTTCCTCCGCAGGATTTGGAGAAGAAATGACTGCTGAATGGGATCAGCGGGTTTTAGAAATGATGCGCTCTGTTGTCGAGATATGTCAGAAGGAGATGGCTATTATACCTCATTGTTCGATGGGTGATGAAATTCGTAATTCATTAGTATTGGCGATGGTCTACTGGCTTGAAAGAGATATCTCCTATAAGTCGGTTCTGTTCGTATCGAACATTCCAAATCGGCGATATGGTTCATCTGGCTGAAATATTGATCTTTTCCTTCACTAATGACAAAAAAACCCCGCCGCGGCGAAGCCGGGCGGGGTCTCTTGTGGCCGATCAGGCCGGTGTGCCGCTTAGGCAGCGGCCTTGGCGGTCGGGAGCGCCACGGCGGTCA
>JAPYSD010000279.1 GCA_029936705.1 Croceicoccus sp.
TCGATCGGCTCGACATCGGCCTTCATCTGGATCAGGTAGCCCGAGACGAAGCGCGCCGCATAACCCAGCCGCCGCAGCAGGTTCACCAGCAGCCAGCCGGTATCGCGGCAGCTTCCCGTGCCCAGCGTCAGCGTTTCCTCGGGCGTCTGGGTGCCCGGTTCCATGCGCACGACATAGCTGATCCGCTGTTCCAGCGCCTGGTTGATCGCGACGAGGAAATCGATGGTGCGGCCCTGCTGCCGGCCCGCCCAGTCGGTCACCAGCGCCTCGAACTGCTCGCCCGCCGGCACGGCATCGAAATAGGCCGAAAGCTCTTCGCGCATTTCGTCCGGGTACGCGAAGGGGACTTCCTCGGCATCTTCCTCGACGAAGAAGTCGAAGGGGTTGATGATGGCAAGGTCGGCGATCAGGTCGACGTCGATCGAAAAGCTGGTCACGCGCTCGGGAAAGATGATGCGCGCCAGCCAGTTGCCGTGCGGATCCTGCTGCCAGTTGATGAAATGCCCCGCAGGCTCGATCTTGAGCGCGTAATTGGGCACCTCGGTCCTTGTATGGGGCGCGGGTCGGAGGCGTATCACCTGCGGACCAAGACGGACGGGCCTGTCATAGACATAGGCGGTGCGGTGGTGCAGGGCAGCTCGGATCATGGCGGTGCTTATCGGACCCCTGCCAGTCACATTGCAACTGCGAAATTTCTCACGCGGAGGTTCCCTTGACACATTATGCCGGGCTGGAGATCGGCGGCACCAAGCTGATTGCGGCGCGCGGCATGGGGCGATCGATCGTGGAGCGGGTCAGTGTCGAGACAACCACGCCTGCCGAAACGCTGGGCAGCGCGGTGGATGTGCTGGCGCGCTGGCACCGGGAAGAGCCGCTGTCGGCCATCGGCGTGGCAAGCTTCGGACCGTTGCGGATCGATCCGTTCGCGCCCGATTACGGGCATGTCCTGGCGACGCCCAAACGCGGCTGGGAAGGGGCCGACATGCTGGCCGGGCTGCGCGGGTTCGGGGTGCCGATCGCGCTCGACACCGATGTGAACGCCGCTGCCTTGGCGGAAGCGCAACTGGGGGCAGGGCAGGGCTGTGACAGCCTGATCTACATCACCATAGGCACTGGGATCGGCGGCGGCGTGGTCGTGGGGAGAAGGCCGGCGCACGGGCTGCTTCACCCGGAACTTGGCCACATGATGCTGCGCAGGGTGGCGGGGGATGATTTCGCGGGCGCTTGCCCGTTCCACGGCGATTGTATCGAGGGGCTGGTCAGCGGGCCGGCGCTGCATAAGCGTTTCGGCGGCGACGCGGCGGCGGCGGCCGCGCAGGACCGCCGCTGGGACGAAGTGGCCACGGACCTCGCGCAATTGCTCGCAAACCTGCTGCTGGCCCTTTCGCCGCAAAGGATCGTAATCGGTGGTGGCGTAGGGCTTGGCCAGCAGGCGATGGTTCGCAATGCTGCCGCCAAGGTCCCGGCCATCGTCGCAGGCTATTTGCCTGGCATCGACGCCGACGCGATGGGCCGCTTGATCGTTCCGCCCGCGCTGGGCGCAGATGCCGGTCCGCTGGGCGCGATCCTGCTGGCCGAGGCTGCTGCTATGACTTCGAAGGAGTCGTTGCGGCGAGGTTGATTTATGTTAATACACTCTCAGGAACCTCCCGATCCTTCGTGAATTGTCGGGCCAACCACCGCAGACGATCAATGTCGTCGGCTATCCGAAGGCAAGGAGAGGAATGGCAGAAACACCATCATCGGCAGTGCGCATATTGGTCGTCGACGACGAGGCGCTTGTCGCCTTTGACGTGGCGGACCAGTGCGAGGCTGCGGGCTTCGACGTCATCGGACCGGCCCTGACGCTAGGGCAGGGCATGGCGCTTGCCGAAGCCAACGATCCTTCGATCGCCTTGCTCGACATCAACCTGCGTGACGAAGTCGTCTGGCCGCTGGCGAGGCTGCTGCGGCAGCGATCGGTGCCCATCGTGTTCATCAGCGCCAATTGCGGCCATGCCGAGATCAGGGACGAGTTTCCCGACGCAACATGCCTGGACAAGCCGGTCGACGGCCTGATCCTGATGGACACGGTCAGGCCGCTGGTGGGCGCTTGATCAATTGAAACGCACCGCCCGCGAGCATGTCGCAGGCGGTGCATTTCTTGTCAGATGTCCAGATTGGCGACGTTCAGCGCGTTTTCCTGGATGAATTCGCGGCGCGGTTCGACGATGTCGCCCATCAGGCGAGTAAAGATCTCGTCGGTGACATCGGCGTCCTCGACCTTCACCTGAAGCAGCGCGCGATTGTTGGGATCCAGCGTGGTCTCCCACAACTGCTCGGCATTCATCTCGCCAAGGCCCTTGTAGCGCTGCACCGACAGGCCCTTGCGACCGGCCGCCATGATCTGGTCGAGCAGCTGGCTAGGCCGGTTGATCGTGGCCACATGCGCGCTTTCGGACGTGTCCTCGTCGTCGTCGGCCTGTTCGGCCTGCGCCTGCTGCGACACGCTGACCAGGCTGGCGCCGCGTTCGAACGGCGCGGCAAGTTCCTCCGCCAGCTTGCTGATCTTGCGAGCTTCCGCGCTTTCGAGGAACTTGTTCTCGATCACGTGGAAATCGGTGACCCCCCGCCAGATGCGCGAGATGCCATAGCCTTCGCCGGTGACCTCCGCGGCCCAGCGCGCTTCGGTATCGCCGCGCTGCAGCCATTCCGACGCACGCTGCAGGGCAGCGGCACGGGCCGCGGCGTCCATGCCGGGTGCCAGCGCCCCGGCAAGCGCCAGCGCCTCGATCACGCCCTGGTCATAGCGATTGGGCGCAAAGGCGAGCGCATTGCGGAACCGGCGCGCCTTCTCGACCAGCGCCGCGAGGTCTTCGCCTGCGCGCGCACCGCCCGAGGTTTCCAGCACCCGGTTGCCCAGGCCCGCATCGACGAGGTAACGCTCGAGCGCGTCATTGTCCTTGAGATACACCTCGGACCGGCCCTTCGCGACCTTGTAGAGCGGCGGCTGCGCGATGTAGAGGTGCCCCGCCTTGACGATGTCGGGCATCTGGCGGTGGAAGAAGGTGAGCAGCAGCGTGCGGATATGCGCGCCGTCGACGTCTGCGTCGGTCATGATCACGATCTTGTGATAGCGCAGCTTCTCCAGGTTGAACTCGTCGCGCAAGCCCGTGCCCATCGCCTGGATCAGCGTACCGACTTCCTTCGACGAGATGATTCGGTCGAAACGCGCACGCTCAACATTCAGGATCTTGCCGCGAAGGGGCAGGATCGCCTGGTACTGACTGTCGCGCCCGTTCTTGGCCGAACCGCCTGCGGAATCGCCCTCGACCAGGAACAGTTCGCACTTGGTCGCGTCCTTCTCGCGGCAGTCGGACAGCTTGCCGGGCAGGCTGGCGACGCTCATCGCGCCCTTGCGGCTCATCTCGCGCGCACGGCGGGCCGCCTCGCGCGCCGCGGCGGCGTCGACGACCTTCTGGATGATCGTCTTGGCGTGGGCGGGGTTCTCCTCCAGCCATTCGCTCATTTTGTCGCTCATCAGGCTTTCGAGCGGCTGGCGCACTTCGGACGAGACGAGCTTGTCCTTGGTCTGCGATCCGAACTTGGGATCGGGCAGCTTGACCGACACGATCGCGGTCAGGCCTTCGCGCATGTCCTCGCCCGACAGGCTGACCTTTTCCTTCTTGATCAGGCCCGAGCGGTCCGCATAGCCGTTCAGCGTACGCGTCAGCGCCGCGCGGAACGCGGCAAGGTGCGTGCCGCCGTCGCGCTGCGGGATGTTGTTGGTAAAGCACAGCACGTTCTCGTAATAGGAATCGTTCCATTCGAGAGCGACCTCGATCCCGATGCCGTCCCTGTCAGCCATGATGGCGATGGGATCGGGGATCATCGGCTGCTTGTTGCGGTCGAGATAGGAGACGAACGCGCCAATGCCGCCTTCGTAGAACAGGTCATGCTCCAGCGGTTCCTCGTGGCGCAGGTCGCGCAGGATGATGCGGACGCCCGAATTCAGGAACGCCAGCTCGCGGTAGCGGTGTTCGAGCTTGTCGAAATCGTATTCGTTGACGTTCTTGAAAGTCTCGTCGCTGGCCATGAAGCGCACACGCGTGCCCTTGCGCGGCTTGCCATCGTCGTTCAGCGGCGCATCGCCGACCACTTCCAGCGGCGAGACGGCATTGCCGTGCTCGAACCGCATCCAGTGTTCCTTGCCGTCGCGCCAGATCGTCAGTTCCAGCCATTCGGACAGCGCGTTCACCACCGACACGCCCACGCCGTGCAGGCCGCCCGACACCTTGTAGGCGTTGTCGTCGCTGGTATTCTCGAACTTTCCGCCCGCGTGCAGCTGGGTCATGATGACCTCTGCCGCCGAGACGCCTTCCTCGCGGTGAATGTCGGTGGGAATACCGCGGCCGTTGTCGTCGACCGAAACCGAATTGTCGGGATGCAGCTCGATGATGACGCGGTCGCAGTGGCCGGCCAGCGCCTCGTCGATGGCGTTGTCGGACACTTCGAACACCATGTGGTGCAGGCCCGAACCGTCATCGGTATCGCCGATATACATGCCGGGCCGCTTGCGGACGGCGTCCAGCCCCTTCAGCACCTTGATAGATTCGGCGCCGTACCCATTGGTATTGGGGCCATTGCCGTTTGGCTTGTTCTCTGCGCCCTCGTTCGCGGGCGTCGCACCGTTTTCTTCCATGACCACGATATAGGAATTATGGCCCGAACCCCCAAGCGGAACCGCGCCCCGGGCGGCGATTTTCCACAATTGCGGCCCTTATTGCCGCGGAAAGGCAGATATCGCACATGTTGATGACCCTGATCGTCGTTCTCGTCGTCTCCGGAGCGTTGATGCTGGGGGCCGTATGGGGCGCGTACGGGCACATGTCGGACAGGCTGGAAGGCTTTTTGATCGCGCTGGCGGGCGGCGCGCTGGTCCTGTCGCTGGTCAGCGAGCTGGTCGAACCGGCGATCGAGCAATCCAGCGTCTTCCTGGCCAGCGGGGGCGTGGCGGCCGGGGCAATGGTCTTCGCCGTCGCCGATTACCTGATCGACGAGAAATGGGGTCCCAATTCCGGCGGCGGCCTGCTGGCGGCCATCAGCCTTGACGGGATACCGGAGAACCTTGCGCTGGGGGTTGCGCTGATCGGCACCGGCCCGTTGGGCGTCGCGGCGCTGGCAGGGTCGATCTTCCTGTCCAACCTGCCCGAAGCGGCGGGCGGGGCCAAGCAGATGGCCGACAACGGCGATCGGTCGAACGGACGGATCGTCGCGATATGGGCCGCGACGGCGGCGGTGCTGTCGGTCGCGGCAATCCTTGGCAACCTGTTGCTTGCAGGAGTCTCGCCGCACTGGCTGGCGTTCATCCGCTGTTTTGCCGCGGGCGCGGTGGTGGCCAGCCTGGCGACGGAAGTGTTCCCAACCGCCTTTCGCAAGGATCACCACTTGGC
>JAPYSD010000280.1 GCA_029936705.1 Croceicoccus sp.
TAGCGGACCAGGGCGCGTCCGAGGCGGTATGCCCTGTGGGTTTCTGCAGGATACCGCAGGAACATATCCGCTCGGCGAAGAAGATCCCCGCGGATTCTTTCGCGAGCCCTATCCACGGCCCGAGGGTCGGTGTCGTGGGTCGCGTTCTCAAGGAACTTCAAAGACCGTTCTGCGGCGTACGAGCCTGGCGTGACAAGCACGATCACGATGATCGCGGTCAGCGCGAAACCGGACTTCGTCCAGGAAGTGCTCGCCGTGAGGACAGAGAGCTTTACCAAGAGAAAGATCCCGATCAGGGCGGCGGCAGCGTAGAGAAACCAAGTCATTTGAAATTACCTAAAATTTTCTATCTTCAATGAGTATCACTCATCCCCCGTTTATCAATCGTAAGCAGCGGTAATCCAGGCCGCCGGCCTGCCGCTGCCCCTTTTCCTTCTCCCGGATCTATAGGAACCGGCTGTGCGTGATGCACATGCCGTCTGAGGCCTCCGAAGGGCCAGCGCGGTGCTGGCCCTCGAAGGGCATGCTGGCGTGCCAGCTCTGGATCATTCGTTTTTGTCTTGAATGCACCACCAGCCGCGGCCGAGGCTCCCGGTCAATTCGCGGCGGGTGCAGACGATCGTTAGTCGAAAAGGGTCTGCTGGCGGATTTCGCGTGGGGTGGCGCCCCGTACGATTGCCTCAGCCTGCCAGATAGCGCGCGATTGTTCGCTCACACCCGGTAGCGGACAGACATTGTCCAGACCTGCGTCGGCGAGACGTGCTGCGCGCATGTCTTCGTAGAAGAGGTCGCAGCCGCTGAACTGGCGGCCGGTGCGACGTGCAACGACATGCGTTGTACCCGAGCCGCTGAAGGGGTCGATAACGAGGTCGCCAGGCTGAGTGTAAATCTGAACCGCACGCATGGCCAATTCCTCTGGGAACTGGGCCGGATGGCCCGTCTTTTCCGGGTGATTTGCACCTACATTGCCTATGACCCAGACATCGGATGGCCAGGCTCCGAAGGGGTGGCCCGATAAGCGGCCCTTGTTCGGGCCCTTATAGGCCCTTTTGCCGGGGTTCTTCTGCGGGGTACGCGCAGGATCGGGATGGAAGGTCGACGGCGTTCCCTTCGAAAAGATCAGGGCGCTTTCGTGCCGCTCGGACAGTCGTCGCTTGGGCGTTAGCCCATGCGGGATCACCCAGCTGACGCGGTTCTGGTAATCCAGCCCCGCTTTCCTGAAGACGTCGAACATCATGATATCGATGGGCACCATGGAGCCGTCGACCTCATCGCGCGTCGAGCCGCACTGGAAGAATGCTACGCCGCCAGGAGCAAGGACGCGCGAGATCTCGGACACGATCATGCTCAGCCAGCCTGCAAAGTAGACATGGCGCATGGTGTCTGCGCTTGCGCCCTCGCCATATTTCTTTGCTACATTGTATGGGCAGCTGGTGAGGACGAGCTGGGCGCAGTTGTCCGGCAGGGCCTCGAAATAGTCGAGGACGTCTGCAGTTGCCGTGGCATCCAGCAGGGCTTTCAGGGTTTCTGCCTGTCGCTGCTTGCGTTCGGCAGCTCGCTCCATGATCCGCTGCTCGGTCTTGCGCGCCCCGTTCTTCAAAGCAAGCTGGTAGACCTTACCGCGAGAAACACCGAAAGCGGTTGCTGTTTCCTGATAGGTTGATTGGCTCAGTTTCTGCAGGATTTCAGCGTCCAGCTTGTCCTCCGGGAGGGTCGGCGTTTTGATCTGATATGCTGCAGGGGGCATTGAAGAACCTTTCAAGAGTTGGCTCGGGAACAGCCAATGAGGGCTGCTTTTTTCCGCAATCTTCATCTTCCTCTGATATGGCTCTGAAGACGTTCCTTCTTCCATAGGCGGCCGTCTAGGGCTGCACTGCTTAGGCATCCCACCCAGTCGGAGATTAGTGTTGGTTCTACTGTTGGCTTCGCTTCTGCTTATCGGCGGCGCCGCGGCTAATCATCTTCCGGGGCGCGTAGGCCTCGAGCGCGATACCCTGAACCTTGCCGAGACCTATCGGACGTGCACGATCAAGCGTGCCGTCGAATTCGAGCGATCAGGTGAAACCGCCGATCTTGTCGTGAAAGCCGCGAAGTCGGCGTGTGACGAGGAAGGAGAGGTGTTTACGGGGTATTACGTCGCGGACGCCCTGATCGCGGGTGTCCAGACCAATGAGGAAATGATCAGTTCGCTCGAGAGGTTCGAGGACGCCTTGACTGCAAAAGCGCTCGAAGCGGTAATTCGGCGCAGAGCGGCGTCCTGAACGAATGAGGTCATTCAGATTATGGTCCGCCAGCCGTCTTCGATGACCGATACGCTGTTCTTCAGTTCGTAGAAGCCGGCATATTTGGCGAGATGCGCAGCGTCGAGCACATTGCCGCCGTTGATCTGGGTGTCGCCGTCATAGACGCGGCCTTCGGAAAATTGCGAATAGGCACGGGTACGCAGCTTCAAGCCAAGGGCCTTGAGGCGGCTGCGCAGTTCCTTGGGCGTGATTTCAGGTTTCCTGGACATGGATGTCCTCTCTTCATCTTGATTTTTTGAGATGTCGTGAACTGAGCCTCAGTTGCCGCCGAATGCGTAGCTCCAGGGTGGATCGAGGCGTGAGCTGTTGGTGATCAGATCCACGGCTTGGCTCACGGCGGCCCGAGGTCCGCCAGCTGCGGCGATGGGGACGGTCGCGGTGTTCTTGCCATCGTAGATCCTGAGGGCGGCTGGCTCGAGGTCGCCGCCTGGCAGGAAGACGATACGATAGAGCCGGTTAGAACCGGTTATGGCTATCCGGCGTTCGTAGTTGTTTGCTGTCCTTTCGATGAAGATCCGTGCGAGGAGAAGTTTCCTGATCTCCTGCTCAACGACGTGACCGGCCGAGGTCACTGGCTAATCTCCGCGTGGAAAAAGCTTCCGACCATGCCGCACCAATCGACCGGACCCTTGTCGAAGGCAACGAAACGGCCATCTTCGGGCCGCAGGACAATTGGCTTGCCTTTCTCAATGCTATGGAAGGTGCCTGATTGGGCATTGATAGAGCAGATCGAATAGTTCGACAGCCGGATCGGGCGGGCGAGATCGACCTGCAGGAGGTCCGAAAGCGGAACGATCGCGTAGATAGCGAAATTGAAATAGCCGGAGCAGGCATTGTCGACGATCTCCTCCAGCTCATCGAGCGTGGCTAAAGGCTGCTGCTTGGGACCCGCCGCATATTCGTCGTGTTCCTCGTGTTCGTTGCCGGAGTGGGCGCGATATTCTTCGAGCGTGTAGCCCAGTCGCGGGAGCGCGTGCAGCAAGCCCTGCGAGATGCTGAGTTCTTTCCATTCCGACCAGGATTTATGGGAGATCGCCATGTAGTCCTCCCAGTGGCAGGACGGGTCCTGGAACATGAATGCGATCTCGACCCGGTCGCAGCTGGAGAGAACATCGAGGGGAGTGCTGTCGTCTTCGTCCTGAGCGACCTCGCGGATGGTTTCGGCAAGCTCGGTTTCAATATCATCGACATCTGCGCTGTGGTTCCATCCGTTTTCGGCAGCGAGTTCGGCGAGCTCCTTGAGGAAGTCGCGGGCGGCTGGGAGGCATTCCTGGTCAAAGAAGTACCAGTCGTCGCTACCAGCGGCCCTGGCGAGCTCTGCGATGCCAGCATGAACGGGGTTCTTACCGGAGCGAAAGGCGTCGAACATGGCGTTTGCGGCAGGATAGTTCTCGGACAGGCTGCGCACCCGGTTCTCGCGCTCGAACTGGCTGTAGTAGACGCCTTTTGACAGCTTGGCGGCAATGCGGTCGCCGTGATCACCCAGGAAGTCGTCCGCTTCGACCTGCTCCCGCGTGAAATGGATGCCTGCGACTTCGATTGTCCTTTCGAGGCTTGCAACGTGGGTCTCGATCGCATCACAGTGTTCGGTGATGCTTTGCTCGGCGTCCAAGGTCATATGCCAGGCCTTTCTTTTCCATCAGAATTCAGGTCACTGGGTCAGATCCCTCCTAAGGGAATTTTCTTCCTCTTGTCATTTCCGTGAACGGGTGCGGTCATCCTATAATGTGCGGATGACCAATCTCATGCTCTCGATCCTAGGGGTCCTTCTGACCGTCTTCTCCATCGCGATCGCCGTGAATTACGGCGGGCAATATTATGAAGAGGCGCGAGAAGAGGCAGAGCTCGGAGTGGCCTATAATGCGATCGAGCAAACCCAGATCGCGATGAGCGCCTACAAGGCGACCTATTTGAAGCAGGCAGATAATATCGACACGCTGATAGCCGCAGGTCTCATGGACGAAACTCCGCGGCTCAAGGGAATGACCTTCAAGCCAACATGGTCATCTTACAAGTACAGCGGGAGATGGACGAAGGGCATTGTCATAACGGATGTGCCGCGTGCTGCTTGCGAGTTGCATAACGAGAAGGTTGGTTTCATTGATGCTGAAGGCGGCAAGCCCGCCGACGTGTTCCAAGCCACGGGCTGCTATACGAGTGGTCCGGATATGACGACCGGCAGCATTTTCTCGCTGCTCGATAGGAATTGACCGCCGTGATTTGGCGAGATTGAACGCTGCATCCTACAATGAGGCTGTGAGTTGCCAAAATTGTGTGAAGGAAGACGTTCGATGAACCTGAAGATCCTAGCCACGTGCCTGCTGGGCTCTGGCCTGCTTGTTGGCTGTGCCGGCGGCTTCGACGACTTCGATGTAGCTGGCCCTGTGGCGCCGCCATCAAAGCCTGCTGTGCGTACCTATGCTCCGGCCATTGTGAGCGAGAGCGATTTCCTTGCAGCGGCTGGCACGAATACCGTCTTCTTCGATACCGACAAAGCTTCGCTCAATCCGCAGGCACGGGATGTTCTGGATCGCCAGGCGCGCTGGCTAATGACGCACCGCGATATCGCATTTCGTGTAGAAGGGCATTGCGACGAGCGCGCGACGCCGGGTTACAATCTCGAACTGGGTCGCCGCCGCGCGGAGGCCGTTAAGGCCTTTTTCGTTGATAGCGGCATTTCGGAAGATCGCATTACGGCAGTCTCGTTCGGCGAAGAGAGCCCGGTCATCGACGAGAACGGGGATGTGCAGATCAACCGCAGGGCGGTGACGGTTCTATCGATATAGTCGAAGCAGAGCGGCGCAAAGCCTTCTAAAACGGATGCCCGCGCTGCGAGTGCGCGCGAAAGAGCCAGCTTTGCTGGCTCTTTTTGTATGGTTGTGACGAGGAAGGTCCAGGGTCAGATCTTGCAGTCTACATCGGATCCGGCAGCGGCCGTTTTCGCGTTGGCGATCAATGCGTCGATCGCACCGGGTAGGATCTGGCTGAGTTCGCCTTCGATGGCAGATTGCATGGAGGCTTCGCTGGGGGGATCTGCCTGCGGGCGGACGAGGTCGTGAAGCGTATTTGCCAATTCCGCGTCACTCGTCACCCCATGAACGCGGTCGTGATAGGCATTGCTGACC